>JAPLHJ010000151.1 GCA_026389675.1 Chloroflexota bacterium
ACTCCCAGATAAGGCGCTTCGGCCTGCGCAACGGCGACACCGTGGTGGGCCAGGCGCGCCCTCCCAAGGAGGGCGAGAAATACTGCAGCCTGCTGAGGGTCGAGACTGTCAACGGCATGGACTCCGACCAGTCTAAGGGCCGCCCGCATTTCGGCCAGCTCACACCGATCTTCCCCGACGACATGTACGACCTTGAGGGCAATCCCAAGACCCTCTCGGCGCGCCTGATCAACCTGGTAGCGCCCATCGGGCGCGGGCAGCGCGGCCTGATCGTATCGCCGCCTAAGGCCGGCAAGACCCTGCTGCTGAAAAATATCGCCACCGCCATATCTACCAATTACCCCGAGGTGCACCTGATGGTCTGCCTCATCGGCGAGCGGCCTGAAGAGGTCACCGATATGAAACGGTCGGTCAAGGGCGAGGTGGTCTCGGCCACCTTCGACGAACCGGTTGAGAACCACACCCGCGTGGCTGAACTTGCCCTCGAGAGGGCCAAGCGGCTCGCCGAGATAGGTAAGGACGTGGTGATACTTTTGGACGGCATCACACGCCTGACCCGTTCCTACAACCTGGCCATGCCGCCCAGCGGACGCACGCTGTCCGGCGGCATCGACTCCGTGGCGCTCTACCCGCCCAAGCGCTTCTTTGGCGCAGCACGCAACATCGAGGAGGGCGGCAGCCTGACCATCCTGGCCACCTGCTTGGTGGATACGGGCAGCCGCATGGACGACCTTATCTACGAGGAATTCAAGGGCACGGGCAACATGGAACTGCACCTCGACCGCAGAATGGCTGAAAAGCGCATCTTCCCGGCCATCGATATCATACGCAGCGGCACGCGGCGTGAGGAGTTGCTGATCGGTGAGGCCACCGTATCCAAGATCTGGCTGCTGCGCCGCATGGTCAGCATGCTGGCCGAGGATTCCAACAGCCCCACCGACGCTTCGGAGCGCGTCATCGAGCGCCTCTCCAAATCGCAGACCAACATGGAGTTCCTGGACAAACTCACGGCCAAGGACGTGTAATGTATAACGCCAGCAACGGGCGGGTTTAAAAACCCGCCCCTACGGAGTTGGATTATAAAATATAGTTCACGCATAGTTTCTACCGTAGGGGCGTACCTTCAGCAACTGCCGGCCACACAACCGTTTATGAAATTCCAATGCTCAAATTACAAGCTCCAAACAATTGAGGAAAAGAAGAAAATTTCTAAGTTTACTTATTGGAATTTTGAATTTGTTTGGTATTTGGTATTTGGAATTTGGAATTTAATTACCTTTACTTAATGAGATTGATTTATGTTATGATAAACGCAAAAGCACCCGGAGGATAATGAGATGAAAGTAAAGGCAATCGCATCTTTACTTGCTCTTATGTTTATCAGCGCTCTGATATTGCCGGCGGCGGCGCAGGCGGAATCGCTCACGATAGAACCCGTGCAGGGCGCGGTCAATTCCGATGTCAAGATACCCGCTTTCTGCCAGTACGGCGAAGGCGATTACTTCCTCTACTGGGGAGACGATAACCAGCTCATCAAGCAGGGCAACGTGACCAAGATGGGCTGCCAGCCCATCACCTTCCAGGTGCCGCAGTCGCCGCGCGGCAAGCACATGATCACGCTCAAGGTGGGCAGCAAATCGTTCCAGAAGGAATTCACGGTCCTGGGCAGCATCGTTATCGGCACTAAAAAAGGCATCTCCGGCACCTCGGTTTCCGTGCAGGGCTACGGTTTCAACGCCCGTGAAACGGGCATCAAGATAATGTTCGACGGCAACGCGGTGGCTACCGGCATCGAGGCCACTGCCGGCGGTAGCTGGCTTTATACGCTGAAAATCCCCTCCAGCAGCAGGGGCAACCACCCTATCACGGCCAGCGGCGCGACCACACCGGCCAGCGAAACCAAGGAGCAGGTCTTCACCGTCATGCCCTCCATAAGCATCAACCCGGCATCCGGCTGGGTGGGCAGGGTAACGAGCGTCTCGGGCAGCGGCTTCGGCAGCGCCGAGACCAATATCGCCGTCCTTTACGATGACCTGCTGGTGAATACCAATATATCGGCCGACCTGAGCGGCTCGTGGCAGGCCTCTTTCTCCATCCCGGCGTCATCCAAAGGGGTACACAAGGTGGATGCCCGCGGCGCCACAACTACCCTCGATGATGTGACGGACGCGCAATTCACAGTATCGCCGGGCATCAAGGTCGAGCAGGCCAGCGGCCGCCTGGGCGATGTCATCAACGTGGGGGACACGCTCTTTGTAAACGGGTTCGGCTTTTTAGAGAATGAACCCAATATCCGGGTTACCTTCGACGGAATGCAGGTGATCGGCAGCATCACGGCCGACGCCCACGGGTCATGGTCCGCGCAGTTCGCGGTGCCGGCCTCAAGCAAAGGCGAGCATACCGTGGACTCTTCCGGCGATGCCACCAAAAGCGGAGATGTCAGCGCCTATACGGTGGTTATCACTCCCGAATTGGCCATCAACCCGTCCAGCGGCGCGGTGGGGGAGAATACCCTGCTGACCGGCAGCGGCTTCGGCGCCAGCCAGCCGCTTACCATAACCTACGATGCCAAGAAGATCACCAGCAGTGCGACAACGGACAGCAAGGGCAGCTTCAGCACTGCCTTTAAGCCGCCGGCCAGCGGATCGGGCAGCCACCTGGTAACCGTTAGCGACGGTACACAGGCTACCGGTTCGGTCTCATTTACCATCGAATCCACTCCACCCCAGGCGCCTTCGCCCATTTCGCCCGAGGCCGGCTTCAAGGTCGGCATCTTCGATAACAAGCCCATCGATTTCAAATGGTCGGCAGTGGAGGACCCCAGCGGCGTGGTTTACGCGCTGGAGATGAGCCAGAAGGCCGACTTCTCCGGCTCGGTGGTGCGCAAGGAAAACCTGGAAAAGCCTGAATATACTTTACCTGCCAGCGAGAAGCCCCAGCCGGGCGAGTACTACTGGCGCGCCAGGGCTACCGACCTGGCAGGCAATGCCAGCGAGTGGAGCAGCACGCAACTTATTATGTTCACCGGCCTGGACTTCGCCTGGCCTGTCCTGGGCGTAGTAGCCGGGCTGGCCATCTTAGGGCTGGTCGTCTGGCGCATACGGGCCATCAGCAGCAAGGGCGGCTGGTCGTCCTCGTAGCTTCATAACCTTGACAAAACATCCCCATGCCTTTAATATGAGTTTAACTTAACTTTATAACTGCGTTTAGCTGTATATATAAGCAAAATAGTAAAAGCGAGGTATTTCAGAATGAAATTAATGGTTATCGGGTTGGGGCAGTGCGGCTCCCGTGTATCCGATGAGCTTGCCCGCCTGGGCCAGAGGGCCCACGGTGAAAGGGGCACCACCATCGTCACCGGGACCTTTGCTGTCAACACAGACCAGACTGACCTGACCGGGTTATCTCATATCGGCTCCGATTACATGCACCGCATCCTCATCGGGGGCCGCAAGACCTGGGGACACGGCGTGGGCAAGGTCAACGAAATGGGCGCCGAACTGGCGCGCGAAGACGGCGACAAGGTTATCGACGCCGTTCGCACCTCTCCACTCTTCTACCAGACGCATGCCTTCCTGCTGGTGGCCGGCACCGCCGGCGGCACCGGCTCGGGCGCCATCTCCATCATCGCCCAGATGCTCAAGGAGCGCTATATCGGCAAGCCGGTTTACGCCCTCTGCGTGCTGCCCTTCGAACACGAGGAGGTCGCAGAGCTGAGGAGCGTCTACAATACGGCCACCTGCCTGAAATCGATCCATTCCGTGGCCGACGGCGTATTCCTGGCCGACAACCAGCGCTACGTGCGCAAGGATGCCAGCCTTGCCATGAACCTGCAGCGCATCAACCGCCAGATAGTTGAGCCTTTCTACGACCTGATGTGCGCAGGAGAGGTGACCAACGTGCGGCACGTGGGCGCCAAGACCATGGACGCCGGCGACATCATGCAGTCCATCGACGGCTGGACGGCCATCGGCTGCGGCCGCACAGATATACCGCGCGGCTTCCGATTCCCCTGGGAGATGGCCAAGACCAGCTTCCGCGAGAAGAGCGGTGAGACGCTGCGCGCCATGCAGGCCATGGACGCCGCGGTGAGCGAGCTTTCCATCGCACTCAACCCCGAGGACGCCGGCCGCGCCCTTTACCTGCTGGCCGCGCCCACCAAGGAGATGAGCATGGATATCGCCAAGGGCCTGGGCGATTACCTGCGCGAGCTGGCCGAGAACGCGGTCATCCGCGCCGGCGACTTCCCCAGGGACAGGGGTTCGGTGGACGTCACCATCCTCTTCTCACAGCTTGCCTTCGTACAGAAGATTCGCGACTATTACGACAGGGCCTCGGCCTTCGCCATGACGCAGAAAGACCGCCTCAAGGAAACCACGGGCCGCCTGCGCGACATGGAAGACGCCGCCAAGGGCCTGCCCAGCCTTATCTAAGCGACGTTTTGCCAATCAAAAAGGGAGAGCGTAACGCTCTCCCTTTTTATTTCCTTTTCCTCCCGTCCCAGCGAATTCAGCGAAGCAATCCAAAGATTTATTGGTGTCATGCCCCAGAGATTGTTTCGTCGCTGCGCTCCTCGCAACAGCGATCACTTGATAAGGGCCTTGACCCCCAGGGGCACGGCCAATTCAATGAGCACCCTGGTGATGGCCTCCTTCAAACCTTTCTTTCCTTCCTTCGACACGGCATAGCGGACTTTGACCAGGTTGGCCAGCACCGTAGCCGCCCGCAGATGCAGGGCGACCTCGCCCGGCTGCTCCTGCAGCAACTCGCGCAGCTTCAACCGTAGCACGGCTATCTCCTCGTCAAGACCTTCCACACCCCTGGCCTCCTCCAATTGCAGCCCGTCCACGTCATCCAGCGCCGGCAGGTAAAACCCGCGCCTTGCGGGCTTCTTTCTGCTTTTTACCATCCTTCTTCACCTTGACCAGCGCGTAGATCAGCGCATACGCGGCAGCATCGTAGCGTCCGTGCTCCAGAGCATATTTCAATAGCCCGACCATGAAAATAGCATAGTGCCTCAATTCCATTTCGAACAAGGTAGATGTGTCGCTGCGCTCCCCGCAATGCCATTTTTGCGCGGGGATTGAATGCCAGAATATTTTAGAGTATGCTAATTAAAATAATCGATTCTTGATTAAAGCGGCAGGAGGATGTTAAATGACTGAGACATTGAAGGCGAAATATGACGCAGTGGTGGTGGGGACGGGACCCGGCGGCGCCACGGTGGCCCGCGAAATGACCAACGCCGGTAAAAAGGTGCTGATGCTCGATTGGGGCTCCAACGCGCCGATCAAAGGCAGCAACGCCCAGGCTCTGGGCTACATCGGCATGCCCTACAAGAGCCTCTACTTCATCAACAGCGGGCTGGGGCTGGTGCGCGCCATCACGGTGGGCGGCAGCTCGGTGGTTTACTACGCCACCGCCTGGGAGCCACCCTTCGATTTCTGGGACAAGTTCGGCATCGACCTGCGCGGCGAGGCCGCCGAGATAAAGAAAGACGTGCCCATCGGGCCGCTCAAGGACGAGCTTATCGGCCCCTCGGCCAAAATGATTGCCAAAAGCGCACTCGACCTGGGCTACAACTGGCAGAAGTTAAACAAGTTCGTATACCAGGATAAGTGCCGCGCCACCTGCGATAAGTGCGACCTGGGCTGCCCCTACCACGCCAAGTGGAGTTCGCGCATGTTCGTGGAGGAGGCCACCTCCAAGGGCGCGGAGCTGCTCGACCTGGCGCATGTGACTAAAGTAATCGTGGAGAACAAGAAAGCCACCGGTGTGGAATTCTGCCGGCGCGGCAAAAAATATATTGCCAATGCAGACACGGTGGTGGTAGCGGCCGGAGGCATCGGCTCGCCCATCATACTGGAGAACAGCGGTATACCACAGGCCGGCGCCAATTTCTTCTACGACCCGCTCATCGCGGTCTTCGGCACGGTCAAAGGCCTGGACGACGGCCACGAGTTCCCCATGGCCATGGGACAGCACATGATGGAAGACGGCTACCTGATGACCGATATGACCATGCCCTGGTTAATCTACGATGTTTTCACCGCCGAGGTCTTCCGCTTCGATAAGCTCTCAAATAAGAACCAGCTCACCGTCATGATCAAGGCCAAGGACCATTTAGGCGGCAAGATCAGCAAGTCCGGCTGGATAAACAAGCCGTTCACTACTGCCGAGCGCGGCAAGCTGATGCACGGCTTCGAGCGCGCCAAGAAGATACTGCTCAACGCCGGCGCGAAGGATGTCTTCAAGACCTGGTGGATAGCATCCCACCCCGGCGGCACCTGCAAGATAAACGACATCGTGGATTCCAACCTCAAGACCGAGTTCGACAACCTGTATGTCTGCGACTGCTCGGTGATACCGGACGAGTGGGGCCGGCCGCCGGTCTACTCCATTCTCTGCTTGGGCAAGCGGTTGGGCAAGCGCCTGGCCGGCAGCAAAGCCGAGGCAACAGCCCGCGCTTGAGTGCCTGGATATGTCATTGCGGGCGCAGCGACGAAGCAATTCTATGCCCACCCCGCGATCGCGGGCGTGAAAAGGAGTTGAGATGACCATACCACTCTTTAAGAAGTATCCCACGCTGGAGAGGCGCCTGCCCTGGATGAGCATCGGTGATTACCCTACGCCGGTGCAGAAAATGGAGAACCTGGGAAGGGAGATCGGTTACAGCAACCTCTGGATCAAGCGGGATGATAAGTCTTCCGGCATTTACGGCGGCAATAAGGTGCGCAAGCTGGAATTCGCCATCGCTGATGCCCTGCGCAAGAAGAAAAAATACATGATAACGGTGGGCGGCGTCGGCACCAACCACGGACTGGCTACCACCATCCATTGCAGCAACGCCGGTATTAAGACTGTGCTGGTTTTGATTCCCCAGCCAATTACCGACAAAGTGCAGGAGAACCTGCTGCTGGACCGGCATTTCGGCGCGGAGATAAACGTTGGCCGCAGCATGGCAGAGGCGTACCTGCGCGCGGCCTGGGTGCTGCTCACCCACCCCAACTTCTACCTGCTCTGGGCGGGCGGCACCTCACCTCTGAGCACGCTCGGCTATGTGAACGCCGCTCTTGAGCTTAAGGGGCAGATCGACGCAGGAGTGCTCCCCGAGCCTAAATATATATTCGGCGCCACCGGCTCTATGGGCACCACCGCCGGGCTGATAGTCGGGGCCAGGCTGGCAGGGCTGAAAAGCCGCATCATAGGGGTCAAGGTCTCCATGGACGAATATTCCAATGTCAGGGGAACCATTTTACTGGCCAATAAAACAGCCGCATTGATGCGCCGGTACGACCCGACTGTGCCCGGGATGAGGTTCACGCCGGCCGATTTTGACCTTGAGCTGAATTTCTTCGGCGGCGAGTACGGCATTGTAACTCCCGAGGGCACGGCCGCCGTGGACCTGATAAAAAAGACCGAGGATATCAGCCTGGAGACCACCTACACCGGCAAAACGCTGGCTGCCATGCTGGATTTCGTAAAGAAAGATAAATCGCTCAACGGCGCGCCGGTGCTCTTCTGGAACACCTACAACAGCGTAGACTACAGCGAGACCGTCCGGCAGTGCGGCGGTTACAACACTTTGCCCAAGAACGCTCAGTGGGTCTGTAAGAATAACCTGATACCATATTTGAAATAATAATCAAATACTTACCCGTCAGGACGGGACTTCAGGCCCCTCCATACAGCGGGTAGCAACAGGAGGCCGCCCATGGAAAAGCACGAAGAGCAACCTGGCAGCGGGCTGAAGAGATCTCTCGGCCTGCTGGACACAGTATCAATCGAGGTAGGCGCCATCATCGGCGCGGGCATCTTCGCCCTGACGGGCATGGCCGTCGCCCGCTGCGGACCTGGCGTTCCCGTAGCCTTCCTTATCGCCGCGATACCCATGGTGCTGGCACTGCTGCCCGTCGGCATGCTGGCCTCTGTACTGCCGACCGTGGGTGGCAGTTTCCGCTATCCCAGCCGTATCCTCAACCCTTTCTGGGGCTTCATCGGTGTGTGGGGCATCATGATGGGCATCATGCTGGGAGGCATGCCCATGTACGCGCTCAACTTCGCCGATTACCTGCGCGTCATCTTCCCGGCCTTCGACCGCAATCTTATCGCAGTGGTTACACTCACATTCTTTTTCGTGATCAACGTCGTGGGCGTTAAATCAGCCAGCGTTATCCAGGTGGGCATGTTCTTCGTGCTGATAGCGGCACTGCTGGTATATATTATCTGGGGGATACCTGCCATCGACACGGCCAACCTTACACCGCTTTTTGGAAGCGGATGGGCCGCGCTGGGCATCGCCGCCGGCATGCTCTTCTTCGCTTACATGGGCGCCAACTTTATCATCGACCTGGGCGCCGAGATAAAGGATGCCGGCAGGAACATACCGCGCTCCTTCGCCATCTCCATGCCCATCGTCATCGTAATCTATACGCTGATGGGGCTGGTCACCGTGGGCAGCGTACCTCTCAGCCAGTGCGCCAACCAGCCGCTGTCGGTGCCGGCCGGGCAATTCATGCCGCCGGGATTAGCGCTGTTCTTCACAGTCGGCGGCGGGCTGCTGGCGCTGGCCACCACTATCAACGCCACCTTCATGTTCGCCTCGCGCTATATAATGGTCTTCGCCGAGGACGAGGTCTTTCCGCGTGCGCTGGCCGGCGTGAACCGGCGTTTCGGCACCCCGCACTGGGGTCTGCTCATCATGTTCATCCTGTCAATAGCTTTTCTGCCGATGGGCGCATCCTCTTTCGAGGTGCTCGCTTATACAGCGTCCATCGGCTCCATCGTGCTCTTCTTCCCCATCCTCATCTCCGCCATGCGCTTCCCCAGGAAGATGCCTGAAGCTTACGCCAGGGCGCCTTTCAAGCTCAAAGGGGCATGGCTCTGGATAGTCCCGGTCACGGCCCTGCTTTTCGGCGCCTTCTTCATCGCGGCGCTGGTGATGGGGCAGAGCAACGTGGCGGCCGGGGCGCCCAT
>JAPLHJ010000118.1 GCA_026389675.1 Chloroflexota bacterium
CACTCATTATCAATTTCAGCCGGTGCAGCGATCCCGACCTGACCAGTGCGCAGGTAAAGATGCCTTCACGGACGAGATTACGTACCGTCCATGCTCCGATGCACCCGGTCGCTCCAGTGACCAGGAACCGCTCCGCCATTTTACGATCCCTCCAGGCTATTCTTGGCAGGCGGCATCCTTTTAATCCTCAAACTCATTTCGCCACCCAGCCGCAGTCTACCAGCAGGTCGGTGCCGGTAATGAACGACGCTGAGTCGCCGGCCAGAAAATATATCGACTCGGCGATCTCGGACGGGTCGGCCCAGCGTTTGAAGGCCTGCTCGGCCTCCCTGAGCTTCTTGACCTCTTCAAAGGACTTCCCGGTTTTATCAGATTCTATGCGTATATCGCTGCGCAGCATGGGAGTATCCACAGAGCCCGGGCTGACCGAATTTACACGTATATTCCACGGGGCGAGCTCCCAGGCAAGCGCCCTGGTAAGCGCGATCACCGCGCCTTTGGTTGCACCGTAAAGTGAATGATCGATCTGCCCCACATGGCCCGAGACCGATCCCATATTTACAATGGAGCCGCTCTTCTGCTTCTTCATGACGGGGATTACGTGTTTACAAAAGAGGAAAATGCCTCCCAGGTTAACATCTACTATGCGCTGGAACTCCTCCCAGCGGATTTCGTCCAGGGGCCGCACCAGTACGATCCCGGCATTGTTATTTAGCACGTCGATACGGCCATGCATATGCATTATTTTTTCTACCGACGAGGCGACTTCTTTTTCGCTTGCCACATCGCACTTCCAGAAGACGCAGTCACCACCACCGGCTTTGATTTCATCACTGACCTGTTTGCCGCGATCGGCGATATCCAGTATGGCAACGGCGTATCCTTTGCGCGAAAATAACCGGGCCACAGCCTCGCCGATTCCGTTCGCGGCGCCCGTGACAACCGCAACATTTTTAGATACGCTCATCTTTTCATCTCCCGTCAAGTCCTAAAATCTTTCGTGCTTGTTTCACGCTTGCCACAGGCCTTCCCAGTGACCGCGAAATGTTTGCGATTTCGTTCACCAGCTCATGTGTTTTCGCCAGCTTCCCCGACCTCGTATAGGGGTTGTCCTCGGTTCCCACGCGTACGTGGTCTCCTTCCAGAACGGCAGCCGCCAGTATCTTGATCTGGTCCTCATGCATAATGCTCACCACAACTGCGCAACCCGGCGGCAGCAGCCTGCGGCGGTAGAGGTATTCCTCCACACTGGGCGGCGACCAGGTGCCCCCCGGCCAGCCGAAAAAGAGCGTCGTTATATAGGGTGGCTTGAGCAGCTTTTTATTGATCAGGTAATTCAGGTTCCATACAGACCCCGCATGCCATACCTCGAACTCGGGGGCGACGTGATACTTCGCGCAAAGCCGCGCGTATCTCACAAGTTCCTGTTTGGAATGGAGCTTGAGGCAATCAACCTCGGCGAAGGCCTCGTCATGGTGATTGAGTATTATGGAGAGCATATCCGATTTTTCTTTGAAGCAGTCCATGCGCTCTTCAATATCCAGGCTGGACATGCCGCTCTGGACTATGATATCGCAGGAGGCGCGTACGGCGCGTATGACCTTGCTCCATTGCCCTTCGGCGTGCGTGTGCAGCACCGTAGCGCCCCGCTCCAGGCAGAGTTTAGCTTCCAGGGCTATATGTGCCGGCTTCCGGGGATATTCCACATCGGGCTTCAGCCAGCAGGTATTGGGTGTGGCGACGATGATAAGAGGATCCATTTCGTTCTCCTTTATTCAAGTGCCGGCCTCCGGCATCCTTGGATCACAAGCTGATAATATGCTTATCCAGTGTGGTGATTTTGCGGAGCCCCGACTCGGTGACCACATAACAGTCTTCCACGCCGATAAGTACCTTTCCGAACGACTCCCATGCTTCGATTTCAAATACCATGTTCTTTTCAAACGGGCGGTCCAGCACCTGCAGGGGACCGAAGAGGTGCTGTTCCTCGCATTCCAGCCCGATGCTATGTCCGATGGCCATAGTCAATCCCCCCGCCTTCAGGGTTTTATAGAAAGCATCGGCCTCCTTATTCAGCTGCCTGATATTCACACCCGGTTTGACGTTCTTCTCATAGAACTCCTGCAGCACGATAAGACGGTCGATGATCTCCTTGGCCTCTTTGGCCACCGGGCCTATGACGACATGGCGGTTAACATCGGCGACATATCCCTTATAAACCGCGCCGAAATCGAAACGGCAGATATCGCCTTTATTTAACACCGTCCCGATGCCCGGCGCCTCGGGATCGGATTCCCCGATGCTCAGCGTCAGGTGGTCCCATACCTCGGCGCCCTCATCGATAATCGTTTTTCGCGCCAGCAGGAGGAAATCGTTATCGGTCATGCCTTCTTTAGTCGCTTTGATACAGGCTTTGATGGCCTTCTCCGTGATCTGCGTGGCTTTTTCGATGCGCTGGATCTCCTCATCGCTCTTGATCAGCCGCATCTCCAGCAGGACCTCATCTGCCGTTACCACTTCAGAGGCGGGACATTTCTGGGCCAGATAGTCCAGAAGGTACTTGGGCGCGAAAGATTCCACTCCGATGCGCTTGCCCTCCATTCCCCATTTCTTTATTTTGGCCATGATCGCCCGGACGGTCTCCTTCTGACCGATAGTGCCCTTGTGGTCCGCTATCCAGGAAAATCTATCCACACTCTGGAAGAGGTCCCAGTTGAACAGGGCCGCTTCGCCGTCCCGGCTGACCATAACCACGTTGGGATACTGGTTGCTCAGCGCGAACAGGATGGGATTCGGGCTGGCATGCAGTATGGGCATGCCGCTGGTATAGAAAACGTTGACGGGCGTGGTCACGATCATCAGGTCCAGGTTGTGCTTACCAAGCGTCTCCTCCATTCGTTTCCGGTTAAAACCGACCGCTTTCACCCTTTTCACCTCCGGCAGCTTCTTATTTATGGGGATATGCTCAGCAAGTTTGTGTAATATGCTTTCCGTGCCGGCTGTCTGCTCGATCGCTGTCAAATCCCCGCGGGTGACCGCTTTCCCGGTCTGGGCCGATACATATCCCATCAGGACCGCGGCAATTGCGCTCTTCGCCTGTTCGGGGGTAAACTCCGGTTCCCTGTTTTCCAGTATGCATTGAGCGAAATACTCATCCTCGCAGCGCATTGATATGTTATAGTATGAAGGAAACGGAGCGTGTTCAATCTCGGGCTCGTACCATTGATTCTTGTTCTCTCCCATCGCATCGTGGTTGGAATAAATGCGGACCGGCTTCTCCCACATGTGGTTTTCTAAAATCGTCCCCCTGCTTCCATAGACCTCCAGGCTGTTGAATGCCGGTGTGACCTGCGTGAAGCTTACGACGATCTCACCTACAACTCCTTTGATGAAACGGACCATTGCCATGGCGTTGTCTTCAGCTTTCTCCGGCAGGTTTATCGCCTGCTTGGAAAGCGTCACATAGATGGATTCCACCTCATCCTCCAGAATCCATTGAAGGGCGGCAAATTTATGCGCGCCCATGTCCATAAACGCCCCGCCGCCGGCTTTGATGGGGTCTCCCTTCCAGAAATCCGGCTGGCTCATACCCTCGATTTCACTGACCCCTTCATAGGCCCTGACCAGGTGCACGTCGCCGATCAGTCCCTGCTTGATCGCATCGTGTATATACTGGTGCGCAGGCAAGAAGCGGTGATTTTCCGCGATCATGAATTTAACGCCGGCTTCCTTGGCCGTCTTTATCATCAGGTCGCAATCTTCAAGCGTTGTCGCCATGGGTTTTTCACATAGAATATGCTTGCCCGCCGCAGCAACACGGGATACCAGGTCGGCATGGTAGGCATGCGGCACCATGATCAGGACGGCATCGATGTCACTTTGCAGGAATTGATCGAGATCGCTGTAAGCCTGCAGCTTATTGGCCCTGTACCTCCTGGCCACCTTTTCCGCGCGCTTCAGATTTTTATCGTATACCGCAACAAATTTTAGATAAGGTGAGTCCGCACACGCAGCGCTGTGGAAATCCCATACTGATCCCACTCCGATCACTCCAAATTTGACGTATTTAGTTTTCGATTCTTTACCCGCCTTGCGCTGGGACGTATCCTTCTTTGCTGATTCCTGGAGGGTCCGGCCCCCGGCAGCAGGTACCGGGCCCGGCTCCAAATCCAGTTCTTCCCGTACCATGTCGACAAGCGTACGGAACTTGATCGCATCCGGCAGGTTCCCATCCACCTTCAGGTCGCCGTTCATGTAGGCCATGGTGGCGTCAACCTGTCCCGTGAAAACGCCCACGGCCAATTCCGCACTCATATCCAGGGTTATATCCGGCGCCTGGATATCCCCGCCACCCATCTCGAAACTCCCGCCCTGGATATTCAGCCATATATCGGGACAGCCCGACAATCTAAACTGAAATTTCCGGTTAAACCCCTGCACTTCATCCCTGGTTTCATCGATGTTGTTGGCAACCTGGATGAACAGTGTTAAAAAATCCTGAAGGTCGTCCAATTTGAAAGTCCCGCCTTCGACCCTCTCCAGCATCCTCTGCTTTAAACCCTCATCAATCGCCTGTGTGCTATCTACTTTCCAGCCCATAATGATTTACTCCATATCTACTAAAATAGTCACTGAGCCAGTCTGCTCTTTTGCTCGTTTGCACCACCGGCTTCATGGTACCAGGGCATGCTGGCTAAAAGGCAGCAACCGCTTGCCAACTTTCGCTAAAAGGCTATCAATATGGCTATTAATAGTCAAGGTGCACACATCCGAAATAAGATGTGCGAAGTTACCTTTATAAGTATTCCTTCCGAATATAGGAGAGCAGCAGGTAACAGTTGCCTGACCTAATAGGAGTTATGCATACTGAAATCGAGGACACCGGGGAACCTCTCCCTGATATCCAGCATGGCGCCGAGCGTTAGCACTACCACCCATGCTACGCAGGTGTGGAACCTTCCCTTGGTGCCTAAGTACCTGAGTATGTAATCCCAGTTTGTCTGGTTTACCTGTTCGGGCTGCCAGCCGATAAAATCTTTGCCCCTGCCCAGGAGGTCTTTTTTATATGAAATGAGCTGGCTGCATGCGGCTATCATTATCAGGCCGCACTTTTTCCATAGTTCATCTTTGGTCGCCTCCCACAGCCTTAATAAATCGTAGGCGATAAAAAGTCCATAGAAGTCAAGATGGTGATGGGCAACGGATACAGCTGTCATGCCGCAGGTTTTAAAATCCCTTTTACCTGCCGGGCTCCCTGCATGGAAAGCGACATTGTAGGTAAACATCCAGCTCAACACGAAGCCCGCGGCCAGCCTGGCGTAGCGCAGGTAGTATTCATCGTGCGATCTCTCATAGAGGTCGAGGAAGGCCCTGAGCAGGGCGCAGCCGGCTTCCTTATCCACGCAGTCCGCGTCAAGCGTGTCGGCATAAAAACGGTTGTTATCTATCAGGGAGGCATAGTAGCGGCCCGCCTTTTTCAGTGCTTGATCAATGTCATCCGTTTTGCCGATGATTCTCTCAAGCGCGATTAGAAGGCTGATAATGTAAGCGCCGTTGGTGCCCAGGGTATTCAACGGGCTTCCATCGCTATTCCACCACCGGCCGAAGCTGCCCTCATCGCTGCCCAGTAGTTGATGGCCTATATAGAATTCGGCATTCCTGTTGGCAAGGTTTAAAAATTCCTCCCGCTGTTTTCCGGTGTCTTTGAGCAGTTTATACAGCCGCAGGTAATTGACCATCACCTCGCCGTTGCACCTGGTATTTGCGCCGTTTATGAGTTCTTCCGGTGTACCCACGCCCATGTAGCCGCCCCATTTGCTGTCTTTGAGCGAATAGCTGTCCTGGTGCAGGCCGTTGGGCAGAGCGCCTGCCAGGAAAAATCTTCCGATCTTGTCCGCTATGTCTATGTATTTTTGATCGCCAAGCTCCTTACCTGCACGCGCCAAGATGGTGGCCCCCTCCATGCCCTTCACCAGGAAGGAACCGGCCGCATAGTTGTGAAACGGCTGGAAAAGTCCGTTTCCTCTGCCCTGCTGAATAGCAGTAATGCCCGGCTTATCGATGAGCAGATATTTAAGGTGATGGAATTTTGAGGCGGCTATCGTTGACCAATCGGTTTTTTCGTGGTCACCCTCAGGCACAGCAAAGAGGTCCAAAGCCAGGGAAGTCAATTTAATGAATATTTCGCAGACATGTGTACATTTGCCGAAAGCGATGAAGAAGTTCCTTGAATACTCAAAGGGGGACTTTTGAATGTTGAAAAATGCCGCGGATTTAGCGGTTAATCCGCCGATCAGGATGCCTTTCTCGGTGTATGTGAAAGGTTCTTCTACGTAGGGGACAGAGATCTCAAGGGCGGGGCTCCCCTCCCTGACATAAGTCTTGACGCCAGATATCTCGTTTTCGTTGTCTGAAGGGTTGGTGAAGACCGCCTGCCACCGTGAGCCATCGTGGAGGATCGAGCAGGAAGGTATCGGTATCCTATCCTCACGGAACGACCAGCCTTTTTCAATTCCGCCCCTGGGGAAACGGCCCTCACCCATCTCATTCTTATCGTACATAACGGATGGGACGATCCAGTTATCTAAATCCCCTGAAGGCTGATAACCGAATAATAGTTGCCACCTGCCGGGTTCAGTAATCGTCCAGTGCCTTTTTATTGTTATAAGATCTTTGTCAGCAAGAAACTCGTCTCTAAGCCGGGCGCCTGTAAAAGTAACGTTTACGATGTTCCCTGCATTGATAAGAATTTCGTTGGGTTCGAGAGTGGTTTTCCCTCTCCGCAGGCGATAATAAACCCCGCCCAGTTCCACCCCCTCATGGATAATATCGACACGGCCGTTCTTTTTGATGAGTTGCATAAGTTTTTCGGGAATACAGTAGCAATGCAGTTGTAATGAGCCTTTCCGGCGGGGTCACCTGGTCATTACATATATTTCGACGGCCGCAATAAGTATGGTAATGATGATGATGGCCACCATCAGCGGGCGTGAATTTATCTCGCGTTTAAGAATATTTGGCTCATCATAGTTGGCAGATATCTTCGATACCTCGCCGGCACACTTCTTGCAATAGGTTTTTCCGAATAGTGTTGTACTGCAGTCGTTGCAAATGAACTGCTGGCACCGCCAGCAACCTTTGGTTGCCGGCCGGTCCGGGTGGTTGTAACAGACCGCATTAACATCCATTTCAGCAACCTCATTACAGGTGATATAGCAGAATTATACGACTATGAATGCGAAAATAAAAGGTTGCTCCACATTCACAAGTGACCGCGAGCTACTTTTGAATGGCGGGGTACCCGGTAATTCTTGCCACCTTGCGGTAAAGCGGTTCCAGGGATTTATAAGTCTGTAGGTAAACCTCTTTATAAAGCTCCTGGTAGATGTGGTGGTTGGCCGGGTCCGGTGTAAAGGTGCGGCCTTTCTTCACCATGGAACCAACGGCTTCTTTAAATGAGGAGAACATACCGGTGCCTACCGCGGCGTCTATGGCAGCACCGAGGGCGCAGGTTTCCGATGTCCCCATCCGTGAAACAGGTAAATTGAACATATCAGCGGCAATCTGTACGGCTACATCGCTCTTGGAACCTCCTCCACCGACACGGATCTCCTTGAGGGGTATTCCCGTTTTTTTCACTGTAATATCATAAAGGCGTTTGAGTTCATAGCCTATACCCTCGAGGATGGCGCGGTACATATGGGCACGGTTATGAACGTCACCGAAGCCGATGATGGAGCCCTTGGCATACTTATCGTAGATCATGGGCGTCCAGTGCGGTTGCAGCATTAATCCCAGTGAGCCGGGCGGTATATCCCTGATGGTTTCGTCAAAGACCACCTCGGGTTCCACGCCCCGCTGTTTGGCCTCAATGGCCTCCCTGTGACCGAACTCCTGTTTGAACCAGGTTATCATCCAGAAGCCCCGGTATATGAACATCTCGATATCCCAGGCGTTGGGCAGTGCGGCGGGCCAGGTGTAAAACTTCATGTTCTTCTCAGTAATATATTTATAAGTTATGCTTTGCATGCAGGTGGCGGTTCCGAAACTGATCACACCGATGGATGGGTCGATGCCGCCGCAGCCTAAAAGCTCGGACTGCTTATCCCCGGCTCCTACAACCACAGGCAATCCTTCAGGCAGGCCGGTTTCCACTGAAGCTTCTTTAGTGACATATCCCAGCACAGTATCGGGTGGATAGAGGTCCACGCAATGCTCTTTCTTTACGGCCAGTGTTTCGTAGGCTACATCCAGGGGGTGCCATTTAAGGTTCTGATAGTCCATCGGCCAAGCGCCCACCATCATGCCGATGGAGTCCTTGAATTCACCGGTGATCTTTTTGACCAGCCACCCCGATATTTGCAGGAATTTATAGGTGTTCTTGTAGATTTCGGGTTCGTATTGCTGTATCCAGAGGAATTTTGATTCCCGGTGCGCTTTATCCATGGCGTCGGCAAGGCCGATAGCCTTAAAGAGCATGCGTGCTTTCAGGCTGATAGGCGGCGGGTTCTCGGTGACGCGCTGGTCGAGCCAGATAATGGCAGGCCGCAGCGGGTTGCCCTCCCGGTCGACCGGGAACGATGCTGAGCGCTGGGTGGTGATGCCCAGTCCGGTGATCTCCTGTAGCGGGATTTTGGCTTTAGCCAATACGCCCCTGGTGCAGAAGCAAAGCTTTGTCCAGAAATCTTCGTGGTGCTGCTCCGCCCAACCCGGGTGTAAAGAAAAATACGGTTCGTGCTCGGTCTGCTCAATTGCTACCTGGTTGCCTTCCCTGTCGAAAATTACCGCCCTCACGCTCTGTGTACCGGAATCGATACCAATTACATACTTCTTTTCTGCCATATCAGCCTCCTTAAATCATTGTATCACGTGACATTGCATAATTCTGACGTAGGGGCGTACCTTCAGGTGCGCCCGAAGACGCGGGCGGGTTTTTAAACCCGCCCCTACGTGGTGCGCCCGGATGTTTATGGCGTTTCATACTCCGGTTCCCAGGTCGGGTCATATTTGCGGTAATAATTGAAGAACTCCTCCCTGTGTTTAGCGGCTTTTTCTACCAATTCGTCCGGCTTTAAGTATCCCATACCGATAAGGATATCCTCCAATTTCACAAGGCTCTGCTCATAAGGAGGGCAGCCGGCAAGGAAGCGGTCGTAACCGGCAAGCTGCATGGCGTTCCTCAGTTCCAGCAGGTCGCCCCCTGTGGCCAGGGCGCATTCTCCCAGGAAAAAGGTGTGCGCCAGATCGGTTTTCAGCTGTGGTGGTATTTTGGGGTCGACCCCCACGATCAATGAGACCCGCTGCGGGACCTTAGCCAGCAGGCCCTCTGCCAGGGCTGCCATCAGCCAGCAGGCGGAGCAGGCCCCGCCGATGTAGATATCGATGTTGGGGTATAGTCCCGTAACTAAGCTGTCTATCGGTAGGGTATAGGTGGCCGGCAGGAGAAACTGCTTTCTGACCGAGGCTATGGTTTCACCAACGACCTCTATCAAGAACGGGTTGGACGTGCCCAGGCCATCGTGTCCCGCCAGACGGGTGGTGCTCACCACCAGTGGGTTATCGATGCCCATGCACATCGAGGCTATAGAGTCCATGGCCACTGTATCAGTGCTGGCCATGATCACCCCCATCTCCACGGCCGTGCCCCCTTCACCGGCGCCCATACCTTCCATGCCCAGCAGGCCGTCCAGCAGCACGAGGTCCGGCTTCCTTATCTTGCTGATATCCACCATGTGCTGCTGCAGGTCGTCGCGGTGGGAATAGTACCTGCCCCGCTCATCCAGCAAACCCTGCAGGTTCTTGATGGAAAGTGTCACCATGGTCATGGTGTGGGTCTTCATGGCCGGCATGTTGATGAAATAGTCGGCATCCAGCACCACCTTCGGGTAATTAACCCGGTGCAGAGCCATGCCGCCGTTTACATTGACCTCGACCTTTTCGGCGTCCTCCACGCCCATTACTTCTCCGCCTGCTTCCTCGACAGCTTTAGTTATGCCAAGTATACGCATAACCTCGGATGTCTTGAAGCCGCGTGACATGCCGCAGGTAGTCATGGATGGCCGTACACGCTTCATGAGCGTGCCAACGCTGACGCCCTCAATGACGGTCACGCGGCCGGCCCCCGCCTCCCTTGCCATGGTTACCATGCTGGCTATGACCCGCCGGTCAACGGAAATTGGGGGAGGGTAAGGGGCGAAGAGATTGGGCTTGATTGCAACATGATCGCCGCGCTTGATTTTGCCCTTTAAGCCTCCGGTCAGGTTCACAGCTTCACGGACCATCCTGTCAATCTCAGTACGATCCGGGGGCATCCTGCCCTTAACGATGGCAACCTTAGATTTCTCGCTCACTTATTTACTCCTGCTCTCAAGGATTTTGTTGGCCATTTCGGCAAAGCCCAGCCCGCCGCTTTTATTA
>JAPLHJ010000044.1 GCA_026389675.1 Chloroflexota bacterium
GGTGAAGCCCGGAGACCGCTATCATCAATACTGATTCAGCTGTAAAAGACCACCGGGCGGCGGTACTGCTGGTAACTTCTATCGCCGCCTTCCTGACGCCTTTCATGGCTTCGTCGGTCACCATCGCGCTTCCCTCGATAGGCAATGAGTTCGCCATCGACGCCGTGACGCTGAGCTGGATAGCTACGTCCTTCATCCTGTCGGCAGCGGTCTTCCTCATCCCGTTTGGCCGCATCGCGGATCTCCTAGGCAGGAAGAAGGTCTTTATTTGGGGCGGCGCCATCTTCGGCGTTGCGTCGGTCATGGCTGCGCTGGCCTGGTCGGCGGACGTACTCATCGCCGCCCGCGTGATTCAGGGAGTGGGCGGAGCTATGCTTTTCGGCACGGGAACAGCTATTATCTCATCGGTTTTCCCGCCGGGTGAGCGCGGACGCGCCATGGGCATCAATATCGGCGTCACCTACATCGGGCTTTCTCTGGGACCCTTCCTGAGCGGCCTGATGACGCAATACCTGGGATGGCGCAGCCTTTTCTGGCTCATCGCATTGCTCTGCTGCTTGCTCCTTGCTGTCACGCTATCGAAATTGAAGTCCGAGTGGGCGGAGTCGCGCGGAGAGAAGTTCGATCTGGCCGGCTCGGTTATCTACGGCGCCGGCCTGGTGGCCGTTATCTACGGACTTTCCGGGCTGCCTGACTGGCATAGCTTCCTTGCCCTGGCGGCAGGCCTGGTTACACTGCTCGCTTTCATTAAATGGGAAACGGTTACGGGAAGCCCCGTCCTGGATATATCGCTCTTCCGCCATAACCAGGTATTTGCCTTCTCCAACCTGGCTGCCTTCATTAACTACAGCGCTACCTTTGCGGTTGGCTTCCTGCTCAGCCTTTACCTGCAATATATCAGGGGCCTGACACCCGGCAACGCCGGGATCGTGCTGGTCTCCACGCCGGTCGTCCAGGCCATCTTTTCGCCCCTGGCAGGCAGGCTCTCAGACAGGATCGAACCGCGCATACTCGCTTCCTCCGGCATGGCGCTCACAGCCGTGGGGTTGTTTCTCCTGGTCTTTATCGGCATGGATACGGAACTCTGGTATATCATCGCCTGCCAGATACTGCTGGGCGGAGGCTTTGCCCTCTTCTCATCACCAAACGTGAACGCCGTGATGAGCTCGGTGGATAAGAAAGCGCTGGGCGTGGCATCGGCCACCCTTGCCACCATGCGCTTGACAGGACAGATGTTCAGCCTGAGTATCGCCATGCTGCTGATCTCGCTTCTGGTGGGGCGCGTCAAGGTTACACCGGAAGTCCATCGGCAGTTCATCCTCAGCCTGCAAATAGCTTTAGCCATCTTTACGGCACTCTGCATTGGTGGTATATTTGCGTCTATGGCAAGGGGCAAAACACGTTGAATCCCGGGAGGCGCACATGAGTGAGAATAAGGCTTCAGCGCTTAGCATTATCCACTACGATAAAGACGGCTTCTTGATCAAGTCCGACGCGGGCATCAAAGACTGTAAAGAATATAAAGAAAAAGCCGGCGTCACCTGGATCAACATAGACAGCGTTAAAGACCTGGAGCTGCTGCAATCGATCGGCGGCATCTTCGGCCTGCATGCCCTGACCATCCAGGACATAACCAACACCGGGCACAGGGTCAAGCACGAAGATTTCGGGCCTTACCTGCTGCTCATCCTGAAAATGCTGGAATTCAGCCGCACCGGCAAATCGATACTTACGGAGCAGCTGAGCATCATTTTAGGAAAGAATTACGTGGTGACTTTGCAGGAGAGCCCGGGGGACTTTTTCGGCCCGCTGCGCGATGAAATAAAGATAGCCGATTCCGTCGTGAGGAAGATGGGGCCCGACTTCCTGGCCTGCCGCATCATGGACATCATAGTGGACAACTATTTCAATACCATTGAGGCTTTCGGCGAACAGATAGAGGACAAGGAAGATGAACTGGTGGCCAATCCCACGCGCGATACACTGAATTCGATACAGGGCATCAAAAAAAACATGATGCATCTCAGGCAATACGTCTGGCCGGTCAGGGAGATACTCAGCGACCTGGGCAAAAAGGAATCAGCCCTGATCAAGACGGAAACCGTGGCCTACTTCCGCGATGTTTACGACCGCATCTTTGAGGCCATGGACCTGATCGAAAATACCCGCGACATGGTCAGCAGCCTGATAGATATCTACCTGTCCAGCATGAGCAACAAGACCAACGAGGTCATGAAGGTGCTCACGGTAGTGGCCACCATCTTCATCCCGCTGACCTTCATCGTAGGACTCTACGGCATGAATTTCAAGAACATGCCGGAATTAGATAGCGAGTGGGGTTACCCCGGTATACTAGCATTTATGCTGGCAGTGGCCGTCGGCATGCTGATCTATTTCCGCAGGAAAAAGTGGATTTAGCCGGCACTATTCCATGGGTACGGCCGGACCGTTACCCTTCTTGATCCGCCCGAAGGGCAGGAACATGGACGGTATAATGCCGATCAAAATCACCACTGCGCTGATCACGTAATCCATCTGGAAGGCTGTGACGCTGGCCCGCAAATTCACATACTGGTACAAGAATACCACCGCCGCCTGCTGCGCTGCCTGCAACGTCAAGCCGGTCTGCATCAGGTATACCTGGATCTGAGAGAGCAACTGCAATCCCATTACCGAGCTGGGTGTTATGGTCTGAACCATCATGGAGAGGTTGGTCTTCTGGAAGGTATCAAGCATGGTGGCGAATACGGCTATGCCCAGCGAGGCAAATATGGTCCGCGAAACATTCAGAAGGGCGGACGCCTGCGCCGTCATCCTTTGCGGGACAGCGGAAAGGGCGTAGGTCATGATAGGCATCATGGCAAAGCCCATACCCAGTCCCCTGATAAAAAGTATCCACCGCAGGGTGTCGTCCGGGGTTGTTACATCCAATAGCTGCAGGGAAATCGAGGTTAAACCTAATACGGTTAGTCCGACCACTGCCGGTATGCGCGGCCCCATCCTGTCATAAAGCCGCCCGGCAACCGGCATACTGATCATCGCCCCAATAGCCGTCGGCAGAACCATCAGCCCGCTGTGAAGTGCGGAGAAGCCACGCAGAGTCTGCAAGAATAACGGCAGCAGGAATACCAGCGAATACAGCCCGATCGTGGTAATAAAGGTCAGTCCGATACCCAGCGAATAGCCGCCATTTTTAAACATATGCAGGTCAAGCAGCGGCCTTGTAATTCTTAATTCAACGATCGCCCAGGTAAAGATACACACGCAGCCCACGATCAGCAGTGTGATAATGCGCCAGTCATCCCAATGCCAGGTAGGCGCGTATGAAAAGGCGTACAATATCGCACTGAAACCTGTGGCAGCCAGGAAAAATCCTTTATAGTCAAAGCTTCCCTGGAAAGTCTGCGTTTCTTCAATCCAGGCCAGGCCCATGGCAATGGCTATCAGTACCACGGGAACATTCACATAGAACACCATGCGCCAGCTCCAGTAGTCTACGATGTATCCGCCCAGCGTCGGGCCAATAGCCGGAGCCAGCATCATCGGTATACCGAAGATGGCCATGGCAGTGCCGCGGTCCTCGGGAGGGACCGTAGTAAAAAGAAATGTCATAGCCAGCGGATTCAACAAGCCACCGGCCAGACCCTGCAGCACCCTGAAGGTTATCAGCGAACCAATGTCCCAGGACAAGCCGCAAAATATAGAACCAACCAGGAAGCCAACCTGGCTGAAGATGTAGACTTTTTTAATGCCAAAACGCTCCGCCAGGAAAGCCGCCGCCGGTGTAGAGATGGCCGTGGCCATCAGGTAGGCCGAAACCACCAGCTGGGCTCGGTCGGCAGTCTCGTTGAAAACCGCCATGATATGCGGCAAGGCTACATTCATGATGGTCTGGTCCAAGATCACCATGAAGGTGCCGGCAATGGCTACCAGGAGTACCTTTGATTCGCTTGTTCTCGGCATTTATTTGATTTTGCTTGTTATCTCGTGGTAATTCTGACTTCGACAGACGTGCCAGGGATGAGTACATAATTGTTAGGATTTTTCACGGAAATCATAACAGGCACAACCTGTGCCACTTTAATGAAATTGCCGGTAGTATTGTTCTGCGGCATCAGTGAAAATGTCGCCGCGGTAGCAGCCGCTATGCCATCGACTTTTCCTTGGAGTTTGGCTCCACCCAGGCTATCCACCGTCACTTCCACCTCCTGGCCCGGCGCTATACGGTGAAGCTCCGCTTCGGATATATTAGCCGTTATCCAGGTATTCGAAACATCGTAAAGCGTCACTATATAAGTACCGGCCCCGACGACTTGCCCGGGATATGACCATACGGCAGCTACATACCCATTGACCGGTGATTCGATGCTGGCGCGGCCCATCGGCGTATCCTTTACACCCTGCCTGTCGACAGGGCTGGCGGGACGCGGCAGCCCCATAGTGGCGATCCTCTGGCCTTTTTCAACGTAGCTGCCCAGGTCCACATCCAGGCTAATAATCTGGCTGGATGATAACGCCGTCACATAGATAAGCGGAGCGCCGATGCGGGCGTTGTCGGTGCTGACATACCTGTAGCTCTGGTAGCCAAGGAGACCGAAGATTACTATGGCCCCCAGTACGAACACCATGGACACGACAAAGATCACCCTGCCCCTGGTGGTGGACAGGCCGGATTTTATTCTATCTGAAAACTTTTCAGCCATAGGTATCGCCTCCGCTTGAATTTATATAAATATGATGACTATCCTTTGATCCTGCTATTTACGCAGCGCTTTGGCAGGCACGGCAGCCTTTTCAAGCACAACTTTCTCGCCTTCGCTAAGGCCTGATACTATTTCCGTGTACGTCCGGTTTTGAAGGCCGACCGTTACCGGCCGTTGCTCGACCAAGCCGGCTTTCTCATCTTTGAGGACGCGCACCGAGTAATTCCCGTTTCCACCGCCGATAGCACCGTTGGGAACGATGAGAACGCCCTTCCGGGTATCAATCAGGATCTCCGCCGTAGCTGTGAGACCGCCGGTGAGATAGGCTGTTTCCTGGGGATCCAGTGCAATCTCAACTTTGTAGGTTGAGACGGTGGGCTGAGAAATGAACGTTACTTTGCCCTTGAACTGCTTGCCGGGGAAGGCATCTACCAGTATTACAGGCATCAACTCCTCTAAGGGCTTACGGGCAATCTTGACTATATCGATCTCATCAATCTGGCCTGTCATCCTCATGGAACTCACATTGGCCAATTGAATTACATATGAATCAATCGGTATCCCGGTCACCGTATAGCGCTGCGATATCATATCGCCGCCCCTGAGATTGACATCCACCACCTTGCCGTCAAACGGGGCCAGCAGCTCGGTCTTCAAGAGGGCCTGCTTGGTCCGCTGCAGGTTGATAATGGCACTCTGAACATTGATATTATAATCGCGCAGTGTTTTCATGTTGAGGCCCTGGCGGTACGTAGAGATATTCTCATCCAGTATCTTTTCGCTCAATTCCAGATCGTGCCGGACAGTAGCAAGTGTTTCAGCAAATTTAACCCCGTCGAAGTCCTTCTGGCGTGCTAAATCCTGCAGCAGGTCGACCGAATTCATTACCTCGTTGAGCACGGTGTAGCTGGTGCAGGTATCAGGGTAACTGGCATTGTCAGGCAGATGATTGAGCCTTTTCACCACGCTGTAGGTATCATCCATTTCGTCCAGCATCGTCTGCAGGCCGGCCAGGGCATCATCATAGCTGCCTGCCTTGATCAGCGCTTGCAGCGCCGACAGGTTATCTATCTCCGCGGACATACGCTCAATGGCCAGGTCGATGTCGTAATCTGAATAGGCGGCCTGTGTAACATCAATTAAATCAGGCCTTACCCGGCGGTAATCGGGGTCGCTGTAGAATTTTTTAGACCCTTCAAGGTCGAATTTTGCCAGCGATATCTGTGTAGCGGCATCCACATAATTACCGGTCTGAAAAAAGGTCCGCGCGCTTTCCAGTTCCTTCCGGGCAAATTCAAACCGGAGAAATGCCACCGCATCGCAATAGAACCCGGGCGCACGGTTCACCCCGCAACATACGGTCTGCACCACGTTATTCATAGCCAATTCCAGCGCATACTGGGCGGATTCCACGGCCAGCTTTTGTGTCGTATCGTCCAGCTTGGCCAGCAGTGCGCCGGCCTTGACTATATCTCCCTTTTCAACATATACGTCCTTAATCCTGCCACTATACGGAGGTGTGAACATTGTGGTATCAAAATAAAGGTTTACGGCAAGCGGCATCTCGATATTTCCATCGGCGCTGACCTTTACTTCAAGGTCGCCTCTCTGGACAGGCGCCACAGATATCTGTTCGGTGGCAGCAACATTACTGCAACTGCTGAGCAATATGCCTGCAACGATAACCACGCTAATGATCCCTGATAGAGATATCTTTTTCATATTCACGACGCTCCCGGTATGTAATAACTACAAAAGATTTTACATTATACCAAATGATGCTATTGAACAGTACCGACTTTTACTACCACCTGTTTAAATGTTTCCATGGCTGCGGACATTGTTTCTATTTCTTGCAGGCTGAGGTCGGAGAGGCTCTTTTTAATTTGATTTTTAGCCAGCCTTTTCCGGCCGAGCACAAAACGCCTGCCTTTTTCCGTTACCTTTATCCTGATCACCCGCCGGTCTTTACCGTCCGATAAACGTGCAGCATATGCCTTTTCTATCAACCTGTCGATAAGCGGTGTCATATTAGGTTTGGATACTCCTAACCTGCGTCCGATCTCCGAGATCTGCAATTCACCGGAGCTAATAACCATGGATAGTACCTGGAACTGCATGTTAATCGGGTTGATATGCTTATTCGACTGCGCAACCCTTAGCAATCTCCGGTAAAAAAGCGGAAAAAAGAGCAGCAGGCCATCCACAATATAGTCGAGTTTTTCCTCTTTCAGTCTGCTGTTTGCCATAGTAATCCCGGTTAATAACCGCTAAAATTGTTATATTTATATAACTTTTTTATTTATATGTCAAAAGTTTGAAGCATCAATGTGATACTGATATACTATCCGGCGTTGTGAAATACGAAACAGTCATCGGCCTGGAGGTGCATTCGCAGCTGCTTACAGTCAGCAAGATGTATTGTTCCTGCAGAGCCGATTATGCCAGCACGCCACCCAACACACATGTCTGCCCGGTATGTATGGGACTGCCCGGCGTACTTCCCACTATCAACCGGCGGGCCGTGGAGTTCACTGTCATGACCGCCCTGGCCCTTAACTGTTCCATCCCGGAACATGCCAAATTCGACCGTAAGAATTACCCCTACCCGGACCTGATGAAAGGCTACCAGATATCACAGTACGACAAGCCGATGAGCTTGAACGGCTACCTTGTTATCGACATCGAGGGAAGAAAAAAAAAGGTCGGCATTACGCGTGTCCACCTGGAAGAAGATGTCGCCAAGCTGCTGCACCGCACTACACCCGAAGGAGAGAGCTACAGCCTGGTGGACATCAACCGCGCCGGCATGCCGCTGATGGAGATAGTCAGCGAACCGGACATGAACTCTCCCGAGGAAGCCCGTCTTTACTTGGTTAAGCTGAGATCCATCCTGCAGTACCTGGGAGTTTCAACCGGCAATATGGAGGAAGG
>JAPLHJ010000218.1 GCA_026389675.1 Chloroflexota bacterium
CCTGGGGCCGGCGACAGCCAAGTAATCGGCCAGGGCCAGGAAGATCACGTCGATGCCCGTACCCTCGGTATCCCTGAAAAAGCGGTAGATAGCCCGGTGGGTCGGCATACCCTCATTCGACATCTGGGCGGGGTGCAGGTGATGGTAGATTACTTTCTCGACGTATTTTATCTCGCGCGCGCTGAACCTCATGCGGTCGAGTATCGAGGCAGCCAGCACAGCGCCTTCCTTGGTATGGCCCAGGAACCTTATCCTGCCATTTTCCTCGATGGTCTTAGTCCCGGGCTTGGCTATATCATGCAGCAGTATGCCCAATTTCAATAACGTCCGGCGGTTGCTCCCGCTGGCAACCTCCTGGTTAAAATGCTGCTCGATCTCTTCAGTCCACGGCACGTCTGACCTGAGGTCCTTGCGCCCGTACACCCAGTCGCTCTCCCTCAAGATAAATTCCAATGCCGCAATGGACTCGATAGAGTGTTCAAACACATCCCAGTAGTGCTCCTTCGGTTGTTTGACGCCTTTCATGGCCTCTATATCTCGGGGATTATCCGGCAGAGCAGTCCCAGGTCATCAAGGTAGCGGACGGAGTTGCCCGCAAAGGGCAACGCCAGCACCTTGAGCAGTTCCTCCCTGATCTTTTCAATGGGAACAGTCTCCACGAGTTTGCTGTTCAGCCTGATGGTATCCTCGGTTATCGGTTCTATTTCGAGGTTAAGTTCCCTTGAGAGCCTGACAGCGCGCATCAGCCTTGAGGGGTCACTTTCAAAGACCCTGTCGCTGACCTGCCTGAGAAGCCCCTTTTTCAAATCTTCCTCGCCTCCCGACGGGTCGAGCAGCGACACTTCGCCGGATACGAAGGCTGCCAGGTCAAGCCCCATGGCGTTGACCGTGAAATCGCGCCGCAGCAGGTCACGCCCGATATCGCCTGCATAGGAAGTTATATCTATGTGCCACGGCTCAGTTTCCCCGGCCACCACCACACGTCCAACCTTGTTTTCCTCGTCCAGCATCACGTAGCGGCCGTCCACGAGTTCAGCGGCCTCCTGGGCGATGGCCAGCACGTCGCCGCTGACCGCGACATCCAGGTCGGATGTATCCCTGCCCACCAGCCAGTCGCGCACAAAGCCGCCCACCAGGTAGGCTTTGCATTCGGGGAAAGTGCAGACCGGGGAAAGCCTGGTGAGTATACCCATCAGGTCATGGCTGATTTCAAACACAAGCAAAGATTATAGCCCCGCCCCACATTCTTGTAAAGTCAAAACAACCTTCAGGGTATTAGCTGGTGCAGGAACGGCTCGGGGTTGGCCAGTACATCGAAGTATTCGTTCAACCCGGCATCAGTGAAAGGTTCCTCCGGAACTATATAGAAAGTAAAACCCTTGCTGCCGATCTCCTTGGCGATGAGCAGGGCGTTGCCGGGGCTGACGTATATCTGGCACAGCTTCCCGCCATCCCGTATCCTCTTCAATAACGGCAGCCAGTTCGAATGTCCCGGGCATCCGGATCCCGGTACCCACTGGATACCTTTTAGCGACTTGATGGAAAGCAACATGTCAAGATGGCGCACCGCGCCCGGCCCATCAAGGTGGTAGAAAGCATGGTCAAGGTTGTTACACAGTTTTGTCAGGTCATCCAGGGCGAATTTTTCAAACATCTCCGGCGATATCATCGCGCTGAAATCGCACTGCAGCATGTAGCCGCGCCCCTTACATAGCATCGGCGCCCAGAATGAGGTCCACCTTCCCGTAGCTTTGGCTATTTTATAAGCCTCATCATAATAGCTCAGCCAGGCCTGCGTAATGTCCCGGCAGCATCTGGTTACCTCGCCCGGACAATCATAGAGGTCATAGAGCAGTTGGCCGGTAGTACGGAACGAGGCGAGGATATCCATCACTCCCCCCATATCGGTATGCCCGATCACGACATTTTTTCCCCAGTTATCCAGGGCCGCGGCCGTCACCTCAAGCGTCCGGCGCCACCACGGGTTACCGGCGTCATAGTGGAGGCGCAGGTCATCATATGGAACCGGTTTATCTGATTCGAACCAGACGGTCACCTGTTGTGCCGAAGGTTTGACCGGTCCGCCCAGGAAGCCCGAGACGATACCGGGGCCAAAATAGGGAAGCCAGTATGGATACGAGTCACCGCTGTATTGAATTGATTCCAGGCGTGCCTGGTAGTAACGGATATAATCGGCCACCGGCTGACGCAGCATGAAATCCATGTTAAATTCCGAAGGGTCGGCGTTAACCGTGGTATCGAGGGTCTGTATCATGACCATCGGCCGGTCCATTTCGCCTTCCCACCAGGCTGACCAGTTTTTCTCAACCTCCCGCCAGCGGCTCTCATCAAAGTTCAATTTAATGCTCATAGCGTCCTCATTTCACGTCGCCTTTACCTGTGCCCATGCGAATTGTATGGTAGCAAATGATATAATTTAGGCGCCATGCAATACAAGCGTATAGTCATCAAGTTAGGCACCAACCTGATAACGGGCGGCAGCGGCGGACTGGACCTCGGCGTCATGGCCACCCTGGCCGGGCAAGTGGCTGAGTTGCACCGTAAGGGGCACGAGATAATCCTGGTATCCTCCGGCGCGGTGGCCGCCGGCCGCGAACTGCTGGGCATAAAGAACAAGCTTAAGGACATACCCTTCAAGCAGGTCATGGCCTCGGTCGGGCAGAACCGGCTGATGAATATCTACTACGGACTTTTCCTGGAGTATGGTATAAACGTGGCGCAGGCGCTGCTGACCAGGTCCGACCTAACGGACCGCGCCCACTACCTCAACGCACGCAATACGCTGCTGGCCCTGATCGGCCTCAAGGTAGTCTGCATAGTAAATGAGAACGACGTGGTCTGCACGGACGAACTGGGCGAATTGAAATTCGGTGATAACGATAACCTCTCCGCCATGGTTGCCAACCTGGTGGACGCCGATTTGCTGATATTACTCTCCGATGTCAAAGGCCTGTACACAGCAGATCCTCAAAACGATCCCGGTGCAAGACTTATCCCTATCGTTGAGAAAATCGACGTTAAAATAGAGGATATGGCCGGGGGCGCAGGCAGCGCGCACGGAACGGGCGGCATGCTGACCAAAATCGAAGCTGCGCGGCTGGCCACTTCTTCGGGGGTACCGGTTATCATTACCAGCGGCTCTCAACCGGATGTGATTACGGCTGCAGCCTCGGGCAAGAGCGTCGGGACATTTTTCACGGCGCGCAACAGCAAGATCGAGAGCCGCCAGCGCTGGCTTATTTCGGGACTGTCCAGCGCGGGCAGGCTGATTATCGATAAGGGAGCAGTGACCGCATTGCACCGGCAGAATAAAAGCCTGCTGCCGGCAGGCATAGTCGAAGTGCAGGGCAGCTTCAACCGCGGCGACGTGGTAGACATATGCGATAACGGCGGCCATCAGGTGGGCAGCGGCATAACCAACTACAGCTCCGCCGATTTGCTGCGTATCAGGGGTGAGCAGTCCGGCGACATCGCCGACATCCTCGGCTACGAATACGGTGACGAGGCGGTACACCGCGACAACCTGGCACTGGTTTAATTTTCAAGGGGGTTTATCATGCAGGCGGATATCAACGAACTAAAGGAAAAGGCTAAACAGGCCAAAACAGCTTCAAAGAAGTTAGCTTTTACTCCAACCAGAGTAAAAAATGAGGCGCTGCTGGCCATAGCACAGGCCTTGCTCGATAAGGAGGATATCATCCTCCACAACAACGGGAAGGACTACAAAGAGGCCGAGGCCTCCGGCATGAGCGCGGCTATGCTCGACCGCCTGATGCTCGATGCAAAACGGCTGAAAAGCATCTCGGATGACGTTAAAACAGTCGCCGCGCTGCCCGACCCGGTGGGCGAGATAATCGAGGAGCGCGCCCTGCCCAACGGCCTCATCCTGACCAAGAAGCGCGTACCCCTGGGCGTGATAGGCGCTATCTATGAGAGCCGTCCCAACGTAACCGTGGACATATCGGTGCTCTGCCTCAAGGCGGGCAACGCGGTGGTGCTGCGCGGTGGCAAGGAGTCCGCACGCTCCAACCTGGCGCTGGCCTCAACCGTGCAGGAAGCCGCCTATAAATCGGGCCTTCCGGGGGGATCCGTGCAATTCATCGAATCGCCCGACCGCGGCCTGGTAGACCACATGCTGAAAATGAAGGAGTATATAGACCTCGTCATCCCGCGCGGCGGCGCCCCTCTGATCAAGTTCGTCAGGGACAACGCCGCCATGGCCGTGGTGGCCGGCGGCATCGGCGTTTGCCATATATACGTGGATAAGAGCGCTAAAATAGACAACGCTGTTGCCATAGCCTACAACGCCAAGGTACAACGCCCCACGGTCTGCAACGCACTCGACTGCGTGCTCGTACATAAAGATGCAGCCGCTAAATTCCTGCCCCTCATGGCGAAGGAATGGGCCAAAGCCGGGGTAGAGATGCATTGCGATAAACGCTCTCTGGAGATACTCAAATCATCCGCGGGACTAAATATCAAACCCGCTGTGGATGACGACTGGGGTAAGGAATTCCTGGCACTCATTGGGGCCATCAGGGTAGTGGATTCATTGGACGAAGCCCTTGAGCACATCGACCACTACGGTTCGGGACACTCCGAGGCCATAGCCAGCGAGGACAAAGCCTCGATAGAACGTTTCCTCAACGAGGTGGATGCCGCCTGCGTCTATGCCAACGCCAGCACGCGCTTCACCGACGGAGCGCAGTTCGGAATGGGGGCCGAGATAGGCATCAGCACGCAGAAGTTCCATGCCCGCGGCCCTATGGCACTGAGGGAGATAACCAGCTACAAGTGGTGCATTACTGGGAGCGGGCAGGTCAGGCCATAATTAATTACGCAATTATCCCCTCAAGACAAGTTGACAATAAAGCAAATAAGCGAATCCTAAAATGACGAGAATAATACCGTACAGCAGCATGTTCCTTCCCCTGCTCTGTTTCTTCTGTTCTGGTGCTGCCAGATAACTACCCAAATAGGTCATTACTGCTCCGATACCAATCACGACTAATCCCAAGCCTAAAACCACCAGCCTGTACACTATGTTTGTATCCATGCTTATTGCTTCCTCTTTAAGAATTTGATCACATACAAGTGCGCCCGAATCGTTATAATAGCAGGCACTATTGCAGCAACAAATTCGGGCGGGTCTAAAGACCCGCGCCCTACGGTATCGAGGTTATTTCAGCGCTTCGAGCGCCTTTTTCTGTTCCTCGAAAAGCTGCTTGATGCCTTTATCAGCCAGTGTCACCATGGCGTCCATCATTTCACGTGAAAACGGTTTGCCCTCCGCCGTACCCTGCATCTCCACGAAATCGCCCTTATCGGTCATCACCACGTTGAAATCCACGGCCGCCCGCGAATCCTCCTCATAGCAGAGGTCAAGCAGCTTCTGCCTGTCCACCACGCCCACGCTGGTGGCAGCCACCGCGTATTTAAACGGCATGACCTTGTATATGCCCTGCTTCCGCAGCTTGCTTACCGCGATGAAAAGCGCCACATAGGCGCCGGTGATGCTGGCCGTACGTGTGCCTCCGTCGGCCTGCAGTACATCGCAATCGATGGCGAATGTGCGTTCGCCCAGTGAGTCCATGTCCACCGCGGCGCGCAGGCTCCTGCCTATCAGGCGCTGTATCTCCTGGGAACGGCCCTGTTGCTTTTCAGGGTTGCGTGGCGTGCGTGTATGAGTCGCCCGCGGCAGCATGGCATACTCAGCCGTCACCCAGCCACTGCCCTGTCCTTTCATAAAAAACGGCACCCTGTCCTCGACGCTCACGGCGCATAGTACCCTGGTATTTCCTATCTCGATCAGTGCCGAACCTTCGGGATAATCCTGGTAGCCCAGGGTTATCTTCACCGGCCTCATCTCGTCGTTGGCGCGCCCGTCTTTTCTTGCCATTATTTTTCCTCTCGCATCAATTGATTGCGCAGTATAACATCCTTAACTATTTCATTGCACTATTGAACACGCTATGGCAAAATTACTAATCCAATTGACCGTTAGTCAGCAATCGATACTTATCCGGCATCAAGCGATACAGGAACCTATACACAGCTCAAGGATTATCCAATGAGCAAAACAGACAGG
>JAPLHJ010000155.1 GCA_026389675.1 Chloroflexota bacterium
ATAGTGTACCGTTGGGAAAAACTTATACCGTTCATGTATATTTTTGAAAGATGAAGTATAGCAGATAGCTGCCGGGACGGCTAAAGCATCATTATTTAACAGTCTTTCAAGGAGCCTTGCCATTACGGTATTGCATTAGTAAAATTTTTGCAGTATAGTATATACAGTGGTTTGTGTTCAGGTTATTGCTGACTTAGTTAATTAACGCCTCACCCCGCCTAATATTTACAAGTTCCGGATGACCCAACCAAAAGCCATAAATAATATTATATACAGGAGGTCATCCAATGGGATTCACCGACAAAAAAATGACATGCGCCGATTGCAACCAGGAGTTTACTTTCAGCGCGACTGAGCAGGAATTCTACGCTCAGAAGGGGTTCACCAACGAGCCCAAGCGCTGCCCGGATTGCAGGCAGGCCAGGAAATCATCGCGCGACGGCGGAAGGTCCGGCGCGGGTTTCCAGCGCAAGATGTACCCCGCAACGTGTGGGCAGTGCGGCAAAGAGACCGAGGTTCCTTTCGAACCGAGGCAGGACAAGCCGGTTTACTGCAGCGATTGCTACAGCTCGATAAAACCGAGGAGATAAACCGTCAAACATCTGGCATGCGCGGGTGAAGAGCCCGCGTATGCCGCATAATTTATATTTGGAGGAAATAATTTAGTATTATGAATATTTATGTAGGTAACCTGTCATATGAAGTGACGGAAAGCGATATCAGGACGGAATTTGAAGCATTCGGTGAGGTCTCGTCCGTATCCCTCATCAAGGATACTTATAGTGGGCGCTCCAAGGGATTCGGCTTCGTGGAAATGCCCAAGCTGCAGGAAGGCCAGGCGGCCATCACCGGGCTCAATGGCAAAAAGATCAAGGACCGCGCCATAACTGTTAACGGCGCACGGCCCAAGGGTGAAGGCGGACCCGGCGGCGGTGGTGGCAGGTCTTCATATGGTGGTGGTGGTGGCAGGGGTGGCTCTGGCGGCCGCGGTGGCGGTTCCGGTGGCAGGGGTGGCCCGAGAAGGTACTAATCCGTAAAGATAAATTGGAACCAGCAAAATAAACGGCCCTTAACAGGGCCGTTTCCTTTTCTGCTTGCGTAACGGCAATTCCCCGGAACTTCTTTTTGACAGCGCCTCATTCTGTTGCTATAATACGGCAACTGGCTTCCATAAGCCGTTATAATAGTAATATGACATTCACTACGCAGAACGTGGAAAAAAAGACCTTTAGCATCCTCAAGGTGCTGGCAAACTCTCCGCAGCCTTTGGGCTCGATAGTGATTGCGCGCAAGCTTCGTGACCTGGGTGTTGACCTGGGTCAGCGGGCGGTGCGATATCACCTGAAGCTGACCGATGATAACGGGTTGACGCACCTGGCAGGCCGGCGCGATGGCAGGCAGATTACACAACTCGGACTCCGGGAGCTTAAGCAGGGAATGGTCAAGGAAAAAGTGGGCTTCTCCATTACAAGGATAGAGCAATTGGCGGTCCTGACCACATTCGATGCTGATAAACAGATGGGGCTGGTGCCGGTGAACGTATCGTTTATACGGAGGCAGGATTTCAAGAAGGCGCTGCAGATTATGGCGCCCGTATTTTCGGCGCGTCTATGTGCAAGCCGTCTGGTCATGGAGGCCCGCAGCGGTGAAAAAATCGGCGATATTATTGTCCCGGAGGACACCGCAGCACTGGTCACGGTATGCAGCATAGTAGTGATCGGCGCGTTGCTGAGGGCCTGTGTTCCTGTGAATGCCAGGTTTGGCGGGTTGTTGCAGATGCGGGGCCACCAACCCTGGAGGTTTGTGGATTTAATACATTACGCGGGATGCTCCCTTGACCCGGCAGAGGTCTTTATAAAGGCCAAAATGACTTCTGTGGGGCAGGTCGTAAAAAATGGCCAGGGCAGCCTGCTGGCAAATTTCCACGAGATACCGGCAATTTGCCGTCCCAAGGCAGGGGATATCTCCTTGAAGCTTAATAAAGCCGGTATGAACGGCATCTTTATTATCGGCGGTGTTAGTGAGCCTGTCTGCGAGATGCCGGTTGAGCCGGGGCGGGCAGGCATGGTAGTGATCGGTGGCCTGAACCCGGTGGCCGCCGTCCAGGAGGCCGGGATAGAAGTGGAATCGCACGCAATGAGCGCCTTGGTTGAATACAAAAAATTCGTCCCCTTCGAGGAACTATATAAAATAAAAACGGTTTAAATTTCACGGAGCCCTGAAAACGTGGATAATAGTAAAATTAAGATCAACCTCTTGTGCTGTTCAACCAGTTTTGATCCGCTCGAACTGGCGCAGGGCAATAACGCCAACGGCGATGAACTGAGGATCATACCGCTACCGTGTTCCGGCAAGATCGACATCCTCTACTTAACCAAGGCCTTTGAAAGCGGTGCGGACGGGGTGGCGGTGATTACCTGTAAAAAAGGTGAATGCCAATTCCTGGAAGGTAACCTTAGAGCTGAGAAGAGGGTGTCAGCAGTAGACGCACTGCTTGAGGAGATCGGACTGGGTAAAGGGAGGATGGTCATGATGCAGATGGGTGATGGCGGCATCGATCAAATCAAGAAAGAGGTTGAGGATTTCCGCAGGAGGATAAAAGCCTCACCCCGCAAGGCATATGCCGGCGATGAATTAGAGCTGGATAAAGAGTAAAAGACAGGCAATATATCTATAGATTAAGGATAATAATATGAAACCTGATAGCGCACTGTCCAATAAGATAGGCGGTAAAGAGTTTATTGTCACGGCGGAATACCTGCCGCGGACCGGCACGGGTACGCAAATAGTTGAAGACTGCGCCCGTATATTTAAAAGTGGCCCCGTTGCGGTGAATGTGGCTGATAACCGTTACGGCGTGGCCATGTCCAGCCTTGCCGCATCGGTGATATTGGGCCGCGCCGGAATTGAACCGGTTTACCAGGTTGTTACGCGGGACAGGAACCGCATTGCACTGCAGTCCGACCTGCTGGGAGCGGCCTCCCTGGGTATAAAAAACGTGCTGTGCCTTTCCGGCTATCACCAGGCCCTGACGGGCTGTCCTGAATCCGCCAACGTCTTTGATATAGATTCAATCCAGCTCATCGCGGCGGTAAAAAAAATGTGCGACGAAGGTTTGCTGCTGGACGGAACTAAGATCGAGGGCCCTTTTTCTATGCTGGTGGGTGCCGCTGCCAATCCCTATCTCAGGCCGCTCGAGTTGAATATGATTCGCCTGAGGAAGAAGGTGAAGGCGGGAGCCGCTTTCATCCAAACGCAGGCCGTATTTGATATTGAAGAATTCAAGCGGTGGCTTGAGATGGCCCGCGGCGAAGGCATCACCGAAAAAGTTGCCATTCTGGCCGGCGTGTTGCCGCTGACCGGAGCCGCTGAAGCGAAGAAATTGAATGAAACCTTCACGGATTTCAATATACCGGATGAAGTGATCTCCCGCCTGGAATCTGCCGGAAATGAAGAGGCGCAGCTCAAGGAGGGCACGGCTATCTGCGCCGGGATCATCAAGCAGCTTAAGGGTTTGCCCGGCCTGCGCGGTATACACATATTTTCGGGAGGCAACGAAACGGTTGTGCCTGCGCTTGTTTCAGCGGCGAATTGAATAAGGTAAATAACTATGCCGGATAAATATCATATCAAAACTCAACCCATTCCCCCGCGCCGGCCGCGCATCGGCAAAGTCGGCGTAGTAGACTGGCGCGAAGATTGCGCCAACTGCCATAACTGCGTTAAGAAAGCCTGCGTTTTCGACCGCTACAGGGAAGAGATGTCCTATATCCGCGGGCTTCGCGAGATGGATGCTGTGTTCTTCCAGTGCATGGGCTGCTTCTCCTGCGTGCAACAATGTACCAAGGGGCTACTGGCGCTGTCGGCCAACCCTGTATATGAACGGCTCGGCAATACATATTGGACACCCCAAATAATTGAAACCACCTGGGCTCAGGCGGAATCAGCCAAGATACCTGTTTCCGGCGCAGGATACCGGGGGCGGTTTTCCGGTCCGGGCTTCGATTCGATGTGGACCGATATGTCGGAGATCGTGCGCCCTACCCGTGACGGTATACACGGGCGCGAGTATATCAGCACGGCTGTGGACATCGGCAGAAAACCCGCCCTGCTCCACTTCGATGAAGGCAGCCCGGCCGGCGGTCTGCCGCCACTGGTGGATATACCGATGCCCATGATTATCGATATACTGCCCCGCGGCTACCGGCTTCCCAACCTGCTGCCTGTTATTAAAATAGTGGCGGCGCAGACAGGCATCATCGCCATAATCGATTCTAAAGACTGGCAGTTAGCGGGCAATGACCTTGATCAATACCTGCCTAACCTGGCGATTTATCTTGATGCCTCCGCACCCCTGCCCGGCCGTGAATTGCTTACCGGGATGAGGTTGGTAGAGATAAGCGACGGCGGAGACGCGGAACGGCGCATACGTGAACTGAAGAAAATAAACCCGGGCATAGTGGTTGCGGTCAGGGTGGAAATGGATTCTGGAGGGATTGAACGCGCAGTCGAATATGCCCGCCAACCATTTATCGAGGTTTTACACCTAACAGCCGATGATAACGGTAACGAAATCGGAGAAAAAAACCCCCGTTTTATCAAGGACATGGTGCGCAGTGTGCATAACTCGCTGGTGGAAAGCGGGATAAGGAACGAGGTAACTCTGATAGCAGGCGGTGGCATAGCCCTGCCCGAGCATATGGCCAAGCAGATCCTCTGCGGCGCGGACCTGGTAACCATCAACCTGCCATTATTAATAGCCCTGGAGTGCACGCTGTGCCGTGATTGTAATGACGGCCGGTCATGCCCGGCGCTGATCGGGGAGATAGATATTAAATATGGCGTCGGACGCATGACAAATCTGATTGCTGCATGGCACGACCAGTTGATCGAGGTCATGGGCGCCATGGGTATACGCGAGGTCCGCCGCCTGCGCGGTGATGTAGGCCGGGCCTTATTCTTTGAAGACCTTGAGGAGGCGACCTTTGGCAAGCTCTTTGGTTCCAGAAAAAATAATTAAAGAGGGTCTGCCGGATAATACGCTCGAGACTGTAGTACCGCAGGCGGAAGTTCAACGTGTAATTAAGCCGGCGCCGCCGCGCTACCGCAATGAGATCGCGAAATATATTATCAGGCGCAGCGCCGATTGCAAGCTGTGCGGCAAATGCGTCGAGGTATGCCCGCAGGGGGTGCACGTTCTCAAGCCGGGCTACAAGTACTTCGCTGCCCCGCACCAGAATGTGTGTATCGGCCCGGCCTGCAAGGACACAGGCCATTATTGCGTGGATCTATGCCCTAACAAGGCGCTGCGCATGGTGGAAAATCCCATGATGAAGGTGTTGGGCGATTACCGCTGGACGCCCGACCTGATCCTGGCTACATGGAAGATGGCCGAGACCGGGGCGCCTCCCCCGGCGGAGTATGGTTACGAATATAATTGCGGCAATTCCGGCGGGGGATTTGACCGTATCAGGTTTAAATTTCCTGCCAGGCCGCCGGTTGAATTGAGCCCGGACGATATAGACACCAGCTTGCAACTTAATCGCCGCAACGACGGGAGGCCTCAGATTAAAATCGGCGTGCCCTGGTACGGAGGCGGCATGTCGTACGGGTCGGTGAGCAACGTTACGCAGCTATCCAAGGCCCGCGCTGCCGTGGCTTTCAACACCTTTACCTGTACGGGAGAAGGTGGTTACATGGAGCGCCTGAGGCCTTATGACGACCATACCATCACGCAGGTTGCCACGGGGTTATTCGGTGTGCGGGAGGAGACCATCCAACGCGTGCGCATCGTGGAATTCAAATACGCGCAGGGCGCCAAACCGGGTCTGGGAGGCCACCTGCTGGCGGATAAGGTCACACCATCCGTGGCCAGGATGAGGGAAACGGTTACCGGCATCTCGCTTTTTTCACCGTTCCCCTTTCATAGCGTTTATTCTATCGAAGACCATAAGAAACATATGGACTGGATAAAGCATATCAACCGGAATGCCCTGGTCTCAGCCAAGGTTTCGACCCCGTCGGATGTTGATATGGTTGCCGTGGGCAGCTATTCAGCCGGAGCGCATATCGTTCACCTGGACGGCGGTTACGGCGGTACCGGCGCTGCCCCTGACATAGCTAAGAAAAACATCGCTATGCCCATTGAATATGCCATTATCAAAGTGCATGATTTCCTGACCCGTGAAGGTGTGCGCGACAGGATAACACTGATAGCCAGCGGCGGGTTAAGAAATGCCCATGATATAGCCAAGGCCATCGCCCTCGGCGCGGATGGCGTAGTTGTCGGGACCGGTGAACTGGTAGCTTTGGGATGTCTGCGCTGCGCACGCTGTGAAAGCGGACGGGGCTGCCCGCGCGGCATAGCTACCACGGACGCGGAACTGCAGGGGCAGTACACGGTCGAATGGGGCTCACAACGGATAATCAACCTTTATAACGCCTGGCGTATCGAATTGGTAGAGATACTGCGCAGGTTTGGTATACGCAGGGTCAGCGAGTTGCGGGGCCGCACAGACCTCCTCATGCATCTTGATTACAGTAACGATACGGAGCAGGCCGGATGAACCGCGAAACGATAGGACAACTGCTTCTTTCCAGGAAAAGACTGGCAGGTGAGTTGCAGCCGGCTACAACTGAGAGGAAGATTGAGGAAGAGGGCGGCTGCGGTGTCGTCGGTTTGTGCTGCTCGGAGCCAGTAGCGGCCAGACACATTTACGAGCCGTCAAGGCAGATGCATAACCGCGGCAACGGCAAGGGTGGCGGCATTGCCGCGCTTGGCTTCATACCGGAACAGCTTGGCGTAAGCCGCGAAGTGCTGGATAACTGCTACATGATCCACGTGGCATTCCTTGATACAGGCATAAGGCCTCAGCTTGAGGATAAATATATCAAAGCCAATTTTAATGTAGCCACTACGCAGAAACTTGAAACCCTGGATGACTGGAAAGCAGTTGATGGCCTTGAAGCCAAACCTCCCGATGTTTACCGCTATTTTGTCCACGTGAAAGGTGATGTCCTTAATTCGTTTGTAAAGGCTAACGGCTTCACCGGCCTGACGAGAGAGGAGGCCGGGGCCGAGTTCGTCAACCAGAACAGCATACGGCTTAACCAGGAATACTATGCTTCACTGGGCGAACAGAAGGCCTTCGTAATGTCCGAAGGCAAAAACATCATGATCCTCAAGGTGGTCGGATACGCGGAGGCTATCGTAAAGTACTACAAGCTCGAAGAGCTGTGCGCCCATGTATGGATAGCCCACCAGCGCTTCCCGACCAAGGGCCGCGTATGGCACCCGGGAGGCGCCCATCCCTTCGGCGGTATAAACGCCGCGCTGGTGCACAACGGTGACTTTGCCAATTACCACTCGGTGTGCGAATACCTGGCCGAGAGGCATATCTATCCGCAATTCCTCACAGACACCGAAGTTTCCATTTTATTGTTTGACCTGCTGGAGCGCACCTACCATTATCCGTTGGAATATATTATCGAGGCCCTGGCGCCTACGTCCGAGCTGGATTTCGACCGCCTGCCGAAGGACAAGCAGTCGCTTTACAGGGCGCTACAGGCCGCCCATATGCATGGGTCGCCCGATGGCCCCTGGTTCTTTATTATCGCACGCTCGCTGCCGCAGAAGGGTGCCTTCCAGCTAATGGGTATCACGGATACCGCTATGCTGCGACCCCAGGTATTCGCTTTCTGCGATGGGGAAGTGCAGGTTGGGCTGATAGCGTCCGAGAAACAAGCCATAGACGCTACACTGCTGAGCCTGCACACGGATGACAGCCGGATATGCCCGGTCGCGGACCGGTACTGGAACGCCAGGGGTGGCAGCCATACCGACGGCGGAGCTTTTATCTTTGACCTGGAACCTGATAAGTCCGGCAGGCTGCGTATGTCCTGTAGCGACAAGTTTGGCACACCCGTTCCCATGCCAACCGGTGGCGAGGCCTGTGATTTTACCGCTGCCGTACCGGAAGTCGCAGGCGATATCATGGATAGCCTCAAACAGAGCTTTGAAAAGAGGAGCGCGCCTGACATTTTTGAGTACCTCTCCGGCGGCATACGGAAGTGGCCTTTCGCAGAGATCCGGGCGGCCTTAGCTTACTTAATTGAGCTTTCAAAGGAGCCTAAGGGCAGTTCAGCGGCTATCGAAGCCCTTACACTGCTCAACGATCGCAGGTATCCCGTGGGTATTAAGAAACGCAACCACATCCTCTACCTGGTACGCAGTGCTTTAAACGCGGTATTCAGCGGTCTCTCTAAATTTGATGGGAGTGGTCCTGCCGGGGGTGGGTATCGCCTGATAGACCACGGGACACGCGGACTGCTGAGGCCGCCGCAAAACAATGAAACCACCCTGGTGATAGATGCCATGGGCTTTGATCCGGAAGGTGAAGGCTGCGATGCCACCCTGCTGATGGATGCCTATCTAAAGGGATGGCGGCGATTCATCAGCTTTAATTGCATTGGGCAACGGTTCACCGGTTGCGGTCTCGGGCCTGACTCCGATAGTGTGACTATAGACGTTTACGGCAGCTCCGGGGATTACTTAGCTTCAGGTATCGATGGGCTGACCATTACCGTCCATGGCAACGCGCAGGACCAGGTCGGCCAGATTATCAAACGCGGCAAGCTCGTTATTTACGGTGACGTTGGGCAGACCTTTATGTATGGAGCCAAAGGAGGCTCCATCTACGTCATGGGCAATGCCGCCGGGCGGCCGCTTATCAACTCGGTGGGCAGGCCCAGGGTTGTGATCAACGGCACCTGCCTTGATTTCCTCGGTGAGTCATTTATGGCCGGTGATGTGCTCAACGGCGGCGGGTTTGTCATACTGAATGGCGTGACATTTGACGATGAAGGGAATCTGATTGCCTTGAAGGAACCATACCCGGGCAGTAACCTTTTCTCGCTGGCTTCGGGAGGAGCTATTTACATACGGGACCCGCGCCAGCAGGTCGTCTGGCAGCAGTTGAACGGATGCGGTTTCTACCGCATGGCCGATGAGGACTGGGATCTGATACTGCCCTACCTCGAGGAAAATGAGCGGCTCTTCGGTATCAAGGTTGAAGAATTGCTGACCGTGGATGGCAAGAGGCTCGATCCATCCGAGGTTTACCGCAAAGTCGCGCCGGTTAAAATCGCGGCGCTGGGCAAGAAAATCGAGGGGGCTGTTGTCACCGAGACCGACCTGTTGACTGTATCGACCGGGGAATAACCGTGAGCCAGGGATTATTATGACGATAAAAATTAGCCAAACACCAGCGGGCGCCGGCCTCAAACCGGTCGTAGAAGAGATGTCCGGCGTCAGCCTGGACGCCTGTTACCAGTGCAGGAAATGCTCAGCAGGCTGCCCTGTGGCCGGACCGGCGAAGTCGGCGCCGTCGGAGATTATCAGGAGGTTGCACCTGGGGGCCGGGGACGAACTCCTGGAGAACAGCCTTGTGTGGATGTGCCTTTCCTGCGAAACCTGCTACGGCCGTTGCCCGATGCAGATAAATTCCGCTGCGGTTATCGATGCCCTGCGCAGTTTGGCCCTCGCCAGGGGATCCAAAGTGCCTGAAGGCAACATGCCGCTGTTTAACCGCATGTTCCTGGCCAATGTCAGGATTTTCGGGCGCTCCTACGACCTGTCCATGATCGCCGGCTACAAGCTCGGGAGCGGCTCATTGATGAGCGATACGGGTAAATTCCCCACTATGTTGAAGAAGGGGAAAATGGCCATTCTCCCGCCGTCCGGCGCCGACAAAAAGGCCGTAAAGCGCATTTTTGAAAAGGCCATGCCGGGTAAAGGAAAAAAGAAATGAAATACGCATATTATCCGGGGTGCTCGTCACATTCCACTGCCCGTGACATGCACGAGTCGGCCATAGCTGTGGCAC
>JAPLHJ010000284.1 GCA_026389675.1 Chloroflexota bacterium
ATAAAGATGGCACGGAACATATAGAACGCGGTCATAAACACCGTGATAATAGCCAGGCCGAATAAAACCGGGTTATTGGTGAATGCCGATACCAGGATCTCATCCTTGCTCCAGAATCCGGCCAGCGGCCAGATACCTGCCAGGCTCAACGCGCCGATCACAAAAGTAATATATGTCAAGGGCATGGCTTTTCTCAACCCGCCCATCAGCAGCATACCAAAGGTCCCGGTCCCGTGGTTGACGCTGCCCGACCCGAGGAACAGCAGTGCCTTGAAAAAAGCGTGTGTGAAAAGATGGAATATGCCGATGGCCACGCTGCCCACCCCCAGGCCCAGCATCATAAATCCTAACTGGCTGATCGTGGAATAGGCCAATACCCGTTTTATATCGTTCATCACCAGCCCTATACTGGCGGCGAATATCGCGGTGAAAGCTCCAATGACGGCCACCACGGTCATGGCCTCGGCGGAGTGTGAGAAGAGCGGGTAAAATCTTGCCACCAGGAACACACCTGCGGCGACCATGGTAGCCGCATGTATCAGGGCGCTGACCGGGGTAGGGCCTTCCATGGCATCCGGCAACCAGACGTGCAGCGGAAATTGAGCGGACTTGCCGGCTGCGCCGGAAAAGATGCCGATAGCTACCCAGGTAAGGGTTGTCCCTGCCAGAGTACCGGCGGCAACCAGTTTATACAGGGTTTCCGTATCGAAAGTACCTGTCTGGGCATATAAAATCAGTATCGCAGCCAGGAACCCGAAATCCCCCAGCCTGGTTACGATAAAGGCTTTTTTAGCCGCATTCGCCGCGGAAGGCTTATGAAACCAGAAGCCGATAAGCAGGTAAGAGCCCAGCCCGACGCCTTCCCAGAATACGAACATGAAGAGGATATTGTTTGCCAGCACCAGCCCCAGCATGCAGGCTGTGAACAGCGACATGAAGGCATAATACCTGAGATATCCCGGGTCACCTTTCATATAGCCCTGGGAATATATTTGCACCATCAAACTGACAAAGGTTACGACCACAACCATAACGGCTGTCAGGGCATCTACCAGAACACCGATATGGATATTAAGGTTGCCGACAACCGCCCACTGTATATCGTCAACCAGCAACATGTGATCAGGCGCCGCGATGACAGCGCCCAATACCCACAGGGACAGTGCGCAGGATATACCTACAGTTCCTATGGTCAGATAGCCGCCGACCCTGGGATATTTACTCAGGAAAGGCCTGAGTACCAGCCCGATAAACAGGAAGGAGAAGAACGGCAGCAAGAAAATAAGCCAGGGAACCTGCGTCGGCATTATAATTTCCTTAAGACCTCCTCAATGACATGTAACCTTTCCTGAGAAACATATATTTTATAGGGGGCTGATTCCTTCATCTCCAGCTTATCTGTGTCGGGCAGCAGACGCGTGGGGATACCCTCACCCTCGAAGAATTCCTTCCACATCTCGGCTATCATAAGGTTTGGCGCGCTTTTAACTTGAACCCACATTGCATTACCACTTCAATATATTGAAATTTTCGATATCGACACTCTCGCGGTTCCGGTAGGCCGCAAAGATAATCGCTATACCTACAGCCACCTCGGCGGCGGCGACCACCATGACAAAGATGGCAAATAGCTGGCCGGTTAAAATAACAGGAGTAACATACCGCGAAAAGGCTATTAATGTGATATTGACGGCGTTGAGCATTATCTCAACGCACATAATTATCTTGATGACGTTCCTCTGAGTCAGAACGCCGAATAAGCCGATACAGAAAAGCACCGCCGATAAAACCAGGAATTGATCCAATCCGACGCTTAACATTATTTCTCCCTGATCACAGCTATCGCACCCAGTATGGCCGAAAGCAGTAGCACTGCAGCGATTTCGACAGTCAATAGATAACCCGGATCCCCAAACAATGCTTTGCCCAGGGGCTTTATCGTTTCGTTCAGGGGGGCGCTATCCGGCGTGGCAAATGTGACGTTAAGTAAACAAAACAATATGGTCCCGAGCAGAAGAAAAGACACGGCAGCGGCCAGATATTTCAATTTGCCCAGAGGTTGGCCCTGCCGGGCATCCCTGGTAAGCATGATGGCTACGATAAGCAAAATGGAGATTGCCCCGACGTAAATCAATATCTGCACTATGGCGAGGAAATCAGCATGCAGCAGCAGGTAAATACCGGCCACCGTCATAAACAGCAGTATCAGGCACAGCGCTGCTCTAAATATATCACGTACCGCTATGACGGCTATCGCCGATACCACAGCCAGCACTGCGAAAAGGTAAAATACTAAATCAAGCACCGGGTCCCCTCTTTCTCTTACTTAACGGGATAAAGCTCAATTTCTGGCCGCCGACCTTTTTGTTATACAGCAGAAGGCTTTGCTCCGGCAGTTTATCATCGAACTGCGGCCTGAAATACGCGCTTGGCTGGTGATTGGCCGACACCGTTAGTTTCTCCTTATTCATGATAAGGTCACCCCGGCGGTATTTTGCGCATTCATAGCTCAGCCCCATGGCCAGGGCATCATAAGGGCACGATTCAACACACAGCCCGCAGAAAATGCAGCGTCCCGTATCGATCTCAAATTTATCGACGATGAATTTGCTCTCGTCACCCCTGTGAGTAATGATGATTATATTGGCCTGCGGACAGCTTTTGGCGCAGGTGGCGCAACCCGTGCATTTATCGGGAAACCACACGAGTTCGTTACCGCGGATCCTTTTGGCAGTGTTCAGCTTCTCGTCGGGATACTGAACTGTAATAGGCGACCTGAAGAGGTGCTTGAAGGTAAGCGCCATGCCTTTGGCAATACCTATGCCGTAGCGTTCACGCTTCAACCCTGCCACCTCCTAATGTGAAAAGCCTGGACCAGAGCAGGATTAATAGAGCGGCAAATCCAAAATTCAATATGATCATCAACCACTGCATCGTGCCCACCAGTACCTCTATAGCAATAATCAGCATGTTGATGACGGCCATGGGCAGCAAAAACTTCCAGGCGAACGACATTAATTGGTCGACTCTCAACCGCGGCAGGGTAGCGCGCATCCAGATAATGACACTGAATATCATAAATACCTTGATAATGAACCAGATAAGGGGGGGCAGCAGCGGTCCCTGCCAACCACCCAGGAACAGGGTGGTGATGACACCGGCATAGGCCAGCGCTATACCATATTCTCCGAGGTAGAACATGGCAAATTTCATGCCGGAGTACTCGATATGGTACCCGGCGACAATCTCCGAATCAGCCTCCAGCAAATCAAAGGGACAGCGGTTCATTTCCGCCAGGCAGCCCAGGAAAAAGATCATGAATCCCAGCGGCTGCAATAAAATATAGGGTATGGTCTGTGATTCAACGATTTTGATCATGGAGAAAGAACCCGCTACCAGGGCCACACCGACCAGCGACAGGACCACGGGCAACTCATAGCTAACCATCTGTGCGATTGCCCGCATACCTGCTATCAGCGAATATTTATTGTTGGATGCCCAGGAGGCCATGAAAATGCCGATTACCGAGATGGAGCTGATCGCTATCACGAAAATGATGCCGACGTTTAAGTCAACTAATATGGCGCCTTCGCTGATGGGGATAACTGCAAATATCAAAAGTATGGGCACAAAAACTATCACAGGGGCTATGAAATGCAGAAGCTTGTCGGCCTTTTCAGGCACTAAATCCTCTTTCAAAAGGATTTTAATCGCCGTGGCAATGGGCTGAAAGATTCCTTCCGGGCCGCAACGGTTGGGGCCGGTGCGTATCTGGAAGCGGCCGAGCAAACGCCTCTCCCACCAGATAAAAACTATAACCACTGTAAGGATGAAGACAATGATGAGCAGGATACCTACAACGGCGGGCGTGAGATACACTGCCCAGTCCGGCCAGTTTGCAGCCTTGAGCAGCAGTTGAAATTGATCAAGCAGGGTCATCGGTCTATCTCTCCAAGTACGACATCGATACTGCCGAAGATAATTATCAGGTCGGCAACCTTCCACCCCATTACCATATCCTGCAGGGCAGTGATATTGATCAAAGTGGGCGGGTAAATATGCACACGGTATGGCGCTATCGATCCGTCGCTCACCACATAGAAACCTATATTACCCTTGGGAGCTTCAACATACCCGTAGGCTTCGCCCTTGGGCGGCCTGAAAAACTGGGGCATATCCGCGCAAACCGGGCCCTTTGGAGGTATCTGGGCAATGGCCTGCTCGAGGATGCGTACACTCTGCCTGATCTCCAGCATGCGTACCCAGTACCTGTCGTAACAGTCCCCGCTGTCACCGGTGGGCACTTCAAAATCAAACCTGTCATAAATGGAATAGGGATCCATCTTGCGTATATCCCATTTCACGCCGCTGGCGCGTAAGACGGGACCGCTTGCCCCGATAGCAATGGCCGTATCCCGGGGCAGTATGCCTACTCCCTTGCTGCGGGCCAGCAATATCTCATTCTGCGCCAGCAACTGGTCATATTCATCAATATACCTGGGCATCTCGGCCAGGAATTTTTTCACCGCCGGCATAAAAGCTTCCGGCAGGTCCTGGCTGACACCGCCGATGCGCATGTAGTTATATAGCAGGCGCTGACCGCAGACCATCTCAAACATATCCATGATCTTTTCACGTTCCCGCCACATATAAAGCACCGGGGTCATCATCGCTCCCAGATCATTCAGGAAAAAACCCACAGCCATCATATGGCTGGAGATCCTCATTATTTCAGAAAAGATTATGCGCAGATACTCTGCCCTTTCAGGCACCTTGATGGCGCCGACCTTCTCAACCGCCATGCAATAGGCGAGGTTATTGGTCATCGACGACAGGTAATCCAACCGGTCGGTGAACGGGATATTCTGGGTATAAGTACGCGTCTCAGCCAGTTTTTCAATTCCGCGGTGCAGGTAACCGATGATCGGCTCCAGGCCAACCACGACCTCGCCGTCCAATGTCACGCGTAAGCGGAAAACGCCGTGCGTAGACGGGTGCTGAGGGCCGATATTCAAATAAAACGGCTCGGTTCGGATGGCCATTATAAGTAATCCCTCCGCAGGGGATGGCCGACAAACCCTTCCCAGAGCAGCAGGCGCCGCAGATCCGGATGTCCGTCAAATTTAATACCGAACAGGTCGAATATCTCCCGCTCCTGGTAATACGCGGCGCGCCAGACCGGCACCACGGACGGTACAACCGGATTCTCCCTGTTGAAACAGCGCGTTTTCAATATCAAACTCTGGTTATTTTTCAGGGAAACAAGCCTGTAAACGATCTCCATGTAGTCAAGGAAATCCACAGCGGTTACAAACGTCAGATAATCAAAATCCAGGCCGGCCGTGTTCTTCAGGTAGCCGGCAACTTGCAGCAGCTTGTTGGCGTCAACTAAAATATCAGCTTTACCGGAGGAGATCACCGAGCCGGTAATAGCCTCCTGCAGTTTCTTCCCGGTTTCTTCACAGTTTATTGCGACGGTCACTTGGCTTATTATCCTGCTGCTTATTTCAAGGCCAGATTCGGATTGTCAATGGTCCCTTTGATCATTTTGGCGTGCAGTTGCGTGATACCATAGATGAGGCCCTCCGGCCGCGGAGGGCAACCCGGTATATATACATCTACCGGTAGAATACGGTTTATACCCGGTACAACACTATATGATTCCCTGAATGTGCCGCCGCTGACAGCGCAGGCCCCCATGGCGATCACCCACTTAGGTTCGGGCATCTGGTCATAAACCATCCTGATAGCCGGCGCCATCTTCCAGGTTACCGTGCCCGCTACAATCATCAAATCCGCCTGACGCGGAGACCAGCGGAAGATATCCATGCCAAACCTGGAAACATCGAACCTCGAGGCCGCCATGCCGATCATTTCGAAAGCGCAACAGGCGAGGCCGAACATCAGCGGAAAAATCGACCTCTGCCTGGCCCAAGCAATAGCTGTATCCACGGTCGTCAATAACAGATTGCGTTGCAGCTTCTCATCAAGCCATCTATCCGGGTCAGGAATCTGGCTGGTACACTGCGCATAGAAAGAGTTTATGAGCTGGCCTTCTGCCAGGTCCGCTTCCTGGGGCGTAGATACTTCTGGCCTGTTTATTTCCATTGCAGGGCTCCCTTGCGCCAGGCGTAAAGATATCCAATTGTAAGTATAACCAGGAATACACCCACCGCAACAAGCCCGCCGATACCCAGTTCCTTGATATTAACGGCCCAGGTGTAGAGGAAGATGGTCAGCATATCCAGCAGAACGAACAGTACTGCGAAGAAATAGTATCTAAAATTGAACTGCACCCAGTTTTTCCCGATGGTCTGCATTCCACATTCATACTGCCCTGATTTAGTCGGGTTCTTCTTGTGCGGAATCAGGCCTATCAACTGCAGCAGCTTCGGCAAAAGCGGGATGGTGATGGTAAAACCTATAGCTATTATGAGAAGTATTCCAACATAACCATATTGTTCAAGCAATTTGTGATATCTCCTCGGTTAAAAGCCGTTGGATAGTATATTACAATACTCAAAAAGATGTCAAAACGAAATTCAGCGAAATTCAGCGAGTTTGACTTACGAACAATGCAGGGTATTATAATTAGTGCTCGGATTATTATTCCATTTAATATTACTCTTGAACATCAGCCAAAATGCGTATTACCGGTGGCTCCGCCAAAGGACAGATTATTAAATCCCCTCAGAGCGTTGCTGTCCGTCCTACTACGGATAAAGTTCGCGAGGCAGTCTTCTCAATACTGGGCGCAGTAGCCAGTAATTGGGACAGCGGCCTTGATCTGTTCGCCGGCAGTGGTGCGCTGGGGATCGAGGCCTTGAGCCGTGAGGTCGGATGGGTCGATTTTGTTGACCAGAGCAGTAAATGCTGCCTGGTAATCAAGCAGAATTTGATCAAAACAGGATTTATTGATAAAGCTCATGTATACTGTTGCCCGGTTATGAAAGCAATCAGTTTCCTGGAGCGCAGCTACGACATGGTATTTGTTGACCCACCGTATGCCGATAATTCGCTCAGCACCCTGATACCTGTTTTATCCAGGTCGAATTTTATTTCCCGGGACTCGGTCATTTTAGTATCGCATGCCTCACGCAATATTCTCGACCGGCAATACGGCAGCCTGTCAAAGATTAAAGAGAAGCGATATGGCGATACCTGCATTTCAATATACCAGAAGGAGGTTGCATCTTGACCAC
>JAPLHJ010000290.1 GCA_026389675.1 Chloroflexota bacterium
GCATTATAAGCTCGCTTGCAGGCCTGGCCGTTGGCTACGGCTTTTTCTTCCTGGTCTGGTCGCTGCCCCGCTTATTTAAGAAAAGCGTACTGGGTTACGGCGATGTAGGTATGGCCGGGTTGATTGGCGCGTCAGTCGGTTTCCCACACGTACTGGTGGCACTGTATATAGCCATCCTGGCGGGCGCGTTGACTGCGGCCATCCTGATACTCTGGAAGCTGAAAAAATTCGATGAACCATTGCAATTTGGAGTATTTTTAGCCACCGGCGGGTTGGTTGCCCTGTTTTGGGGCAGTGAAATAATCGACGCCTATAGCATGCTCCTGCAGTGAGCGAATAGCCGTAGGGAGGGGCCTTCAGGCCTGTCCGTCTTTGCGGGCGCACCTGAAGGTACGCCCCTACCAATGCTCCTCATAAATAGATATAAAAATCTAAATAACAAAATATTTTCAGAAAATTTTCCGTCAGCTATAAAGAGGGTATTGACATGTATGCGGTTATGTGCTAATTTTATCACCGTCCCAAGTAATCGAAGTTGGAACGGGGAGGCAGAGGACCCGGGCACACGTGAGGCGATGGCTGAGCAGTGCTGAGTGGGCGGATGAGGAACCGGGAAACTGAGGTTACTTGGGGCGTTTTATTTTTTGCGCTATTCCAAAATCCCTATATCAGGAAGGTTGCGGTATTTGCCGGCTACATCAAGGCCGTAACCAACCACAAATTCATCGGGCACTTCAAACCCGACATAATCTATGTGCACATCGATCAACCGGCGTACCCTCTTATCCAATAGCGTACACACTTTCAAACTGGCCGGATTGCGGGCGGAAAGATAGTTAAGCACGTAATTCAATGTCATGCCCGTATCAACGATGTCCTCGACCATCAGCACATGCTTGTTTCCGATTTCGGTATCCAGGTCCTTCAGTATCTGTACGGCTGAATCGACCTGCTGATCCAGAGTTGAGATAGCCATGAAATCAATAACCACCGGTATGGACATATTCAACATCAGGTCGGACATAAAGCACAGGACGCCTTTTAAAATGCCTACCATGATCAGTTCCCGGCCCTGGTAATCCCTGGAGATCTGCTTGGCCAGTAATTTGACGCGCCGCTGTATCTGGGTCTTGCTTAAGAGCAACCTGCCTATGCCGGTCATCTTGTTTTCCCCCGGCGTGATAAAGCCATACTTGGCGAACAGTTTCAGGTAGTCGCTCTTATTGAGCAGCCGGATATTGATATCCGGATAAAGCTCCTTCAACTTGCGTACCTTGTGGTTTTTCTCGGTGATCAGGCTCTGCCTGGCGGTGGTCAGTTCCAGGAAAAGGTTGATCTCGGGTAGATAAAAGTCAGGGGTGAACATCTCGGTTATCCTGCCATTGTCAGTGGAAAGCGGGAACGAGCGCGGCTCATATAGCCATTCCACCTGGTAGAAGTCCAGCAGGCGCGCAAACTCCTCTTCGCTGGGGTGGCCGAAATTCATGGGCCGTATGGGCCTCATCGGCAGGTCGGAAAAACTGGTCAGTTTTTTTTGCTGCGAGATGTTGGATTCATGCTGTTTATTCAGGTACTGGTTGAGCTCGATCTTCTCCAGCGTCACTGCCAGGATATTGGCCACCGTAACTAAAAAATCTTTCTCATGGGGCTTGAAACGGCGTTTTACACGTGTATATAACCTGACCTCGCCGATCACCTCACCTTTCTGCCGTATGGGAGCGCCCAGCAGCGATTTGAGGTTTTCTTTGACCGCCTGCTCGGGATACTGGGTCCGCTTGTCCAGCTGGACATCATCCACGGCGACGGTGGCGCCCTCGAGGATGTCACCATAGCTCTTGCGCGCATTGATGGGCCCCTTGCGAAGGTACATGTCGCTCAGGCCATAAGCGCCGATGATATCGAGGTATTCTTTTTGCGGGTTGAGCAGCATGACCGTACACCCGGCAGCCTGTAAGCCACGCGTGGCGCTGGCGCAAACCCCGCTGACCATTTTTTTTACCGGCAGGGGACTGTTGATTATCCTGGCGATCTGTTTGAAAGCAAGCGCATAGCGGTTTTCCTTTTCATCCATGCCTCATCGATCCTCACAACTCAGATTATTCACTTAACCACATTTGGTGTAGCCGCAGCTCGGGCAGATGTGGCAGCCCTCCTGGTAAACCAGCAGGTTGCCGCAGTCAGGGCAAAGTCCAGTGATAGCGGGAGAGGATTTTACATAATTCCCTACAGGTATGCCTTCCTCGTCCCTTTTTATATATTTTTCCAGCACGCTGCCGATAGCGTCAGCGCAGGATAGTATAGCACGCCCGTTTTCCCAGGAAACGGATGGGCACCTGATGGCCCTGAGCTGTTTAATAACCGAGCCGACATCGATACCTGACCTGAATATCAGCGAGATGAGCCGGCTGGTAGCTTCAAGCTGCGCCGACGCACATCCGCCTGCCTTGCCAAGGCTGGAAAACACCTCGCAAATCCCTTTATCGTCATAATTTACCGTGACGTAGATGTACCCACAGCCCGTGGTTACCCGCTCGGTTATGCCCTGCGTGATCTTGGGCCTCTGGCGGGGTGACAACCTGGCCTCTGCTTCCTGATCCTTTTCCGGCGCTTCGCTGCTCTCCGCGGCGGCATCTTTCTGACCGGTGTTTAATACCTGGCTGTCGCGGCTCCTGTCCCGGTAGATGGTGATGCCTTTCAACCCGGCTTTGTAGGCGCTTAAATAGGAGTTCTTAACATCTTCTACGGTAGCTTCGTGCGGCAGGTTTACAGTTTTGGAAACAGCGCTGTCGGTGTATTTCTGGAAGGCGGATTGTATCTTGATATGCCATTCGGGTGAAATGTCATGTGATGTTACAAAGACTCCCTTGAGTTCCGCGGGGACCTCTTTGATCGTATCCAGCTTTTCCCCTCCGGCAAGCTTTTCCATCAGCCCGGGCGAATAGAAGTTCTGCTCCCTGGCCGCCTTCTCGAAATAGGGGTTCACCTCAACCAGTTTTTCACCATCGAGTATATGCCGGAAATAGCTCAGGGCGAAAACGGGCTCTATGCCGCTGGAACAGCCGGCGATGATGCTGAGGGTACCGGTGGGAGCGATGGTGGTACGGTTGGCATTTCTCACCCTCAGTCCGCCTTCGCTATCGTACACGCTCCCGCTAAAAGCGGGGAAAAGCCCCCGCGACCGGCCCAGGGCAACGGATTCCGCAGTGGCCTCTTCGGAGATGAAGCGCATGACTTGCTCAGCTATCTCCAGGGCCCTATCGGAATTATAGGCTACC
>JAPLHJ010000136.1 GCA_026389675.1 Chloroflexota bacterium
CCGGGGCGTTAACTCCTGAGCAAATGGATCAGGCCAGGCAGCAATTAGCCGCCATGCCGGCGCACCCTTTCTGGTTTATCTTGATACTCTCCCTCATTGCCGGCACCACGGTGAACGCGGTCGCTGGCTTCGGTGAAGAGCTTGGCTGGCGGGGCTTCCTGGTTAAGGAGCTCAGCTTCATGGGCTTCTGGAAATCCTCGGCGCTGATCGGGTTTATCTGGGGAGTATGGCACGCTCCCCTCATACTGCTGGGGCTCAATTACCCCCACCATCCTTACCTCGGCATCCTCGTAATGACGGGTTGGACGATCGTCATGGCGCCCGTCTTCAGCTATATACGGCTTAAGGCAAAATCCGTTATTGCCGCGGCCATTTTTCACGGCACCATAAATGCCGTCCCCGGCCTGGCGGTGGTACTGCTGACGGGAGGCGATGAACTGACAGTGGGTATAACCGGCCTGGCCGGGTTCGTAGCTTTCATTATAGTAGACCTGTCGCTGTTCATCTTTGACAGGTTTATTACAAGGGAGCGGGTCGGCACTATTTTAAGCAGCTTACCTGATTAAGTTTATTTATGATCGCAGATGCATAATAACCTGACTGCTAAAATCGAAGCAAGGCTGCCCGGGCCGGTAACCCAGCTGGTAAGAACGGTTGGCAGAACAGCCGCCCGCTATGGCTTTAACAGCTACTTAGTGGGCGGCATTGTACGAGACATCCTGCTCAACCGGCCTTCCGCAGATATCGATATTATGATCGATGGCGACGCTATCAAGCTGGCGCGGGCCATAGCTGACAATGCCGGTGCAAGGCTATTTGTCCACAAAGCTTTTGGACCAGCCCGCTTCGATCTTGAAGAGTATCGCATAGACCTGTCAACCTGCCGCAGTGAATCTTACGACCGCCCCGGCGCGCTTCCCCGGGTGAAGCCTGGCGACATCTGTGATGATCTACTGCGGCGGGATTTCAGCATCAACGCGATGGCCCTCTGTATCAACCCCACAGATTTCGGCGTGCTTACAGATTTGTACGGCGGTGTAGCTGACCTGGAGGGAAGGGTCATCCGTGTCATGCACGACAGGAGTTTTGAGGACGATGCCACGCGCATCATGCGCGCTGTACGTTACGAGCAAAGGCTGAACTTCAAATTAGAGAGGAAAACGGCCCGGCTGCTCAGGCGCGACATCGATATGCTGGATTCTATCAGCGGCGACCGCTTAAAACACGAGGTACTGCTGTGGCTGACGGAACAAAGGCCCGGCGGCATTATCAGGCGTGCCGGGCAGCTTGGTGTTTTACGGAAGCTTCATCCCTCCCTCCAATGGGACCGCCAGATGCAAACCGCCTTCCGGCGCGCTGCAAAGATACCTGATAGCGCTTCAGCCAACCTCATATATTTCTGCCTGATGGCCTATCAAATGGGCGAGGGTGCGCTGTACGAACTATTGCAAAGGCTGAACCTGCTTGGGAGCAAATACGACTTACTCAGCCACCAATGCCTAGCCCTAAAAAGCAGGCTCCCGCAATTAGACCGGCCGCTGATTAAGAACTCGGAGATATTTTCGCTGGTGAAAGATGTGGAACCGCCGGCAGTACAAGTGAACTGGCTTTATCCCAACCCATTAGCCGTACGCAGGAACCTGCGCCTCTACCTTGGAAAGCTGATGCACATTAAAACCTCGGTCACCGGCAATGACCTTGTACAGTGGGGATTAAAACAGGGTCCCGGAGTAGGAACGGTATTAAATAAACTGCTGGTAGCAAGGCTGGACGGCGAGGTCAACACAAGGGCTGAAGAGGAAAACAAAACGAGGGCTGAAGAGGAAAAGCTGGCAAGACGCCTGGCAGCTATCTAAAAATGCCAGTGGAACATAGGCGCCAGCATGCCCAGCAACAGCAGCCCTTCCTCTATCCACTTTATTTTTCTGCCTGCCGGTTTGGGGGTTTCAATCTCCTGCTTCATCCCTTGTTACGCTCCGCACTAAAGTAGCATCCATTTTCACAAGCGACAATTTTTGGTGTACGTCCAGGGCAGCTTGCCGACTATCGAACATGCAGAATAAATAAGGCCCGGAGCCGGACAGGTGGATTTCACCTGCGCCCGCCTTCTCCATTGCCTCCCGGTACCGTTTCAGACCGCTATATGCCACTTCGGTAAGCCTATCAAAGGTATTATAAAACATACCCGCTCCAGTTCTACCCGTCTTCAACAGTTCAACAGCGCCGGCAGCCAGGCCGCCGCTGCTGTAGTGCCCGGGTTTGAGCATACCGTAAAGCACGGCGGTCTTGTTCGCAGGCACGGCAATGACTGGTTTAAGCAATACAAACCAGGCGCTCGCTATATCCGGCAAAGGTGTTATTTTTTCCCCGCGGCCCAGTTCCAGGCAGGTACCCCCGTAAATGAAAAAGGGCACATCCGAACCGACTCCTGCCCCGATTTCAGCCAGCTTTTCAGCAGCCAGGCCGAGTCCCCAGAGCCTGTTCAATCCCTTCAGCGCAGCCGCCGCGTCGCTGCTCCCACCTCCTAACCCGGCAGCCACAGGGATTTCTTTCTCGAGTGCTATCCTGGCTCCCATTTTTGACCCCGTGGCCTGACGCAGGGCCTGGGCAGCCTTCACAACCAGGTTGTCATTGGCCTGCAGTCCCGGTATAGAGCAGGAGAATTCAATCTCATCGGCAGCTTCAAAAGTCAAAACGTCATGAAGGCCAATAGTCTGCATGATACTGGCGATCTCGTGGTAATCGTCCTGCCGCCTGCCCAGCACCTCCAGTACCAGGTTGACCTTGGCGTACGCCCTGAGCGTCAGCACGGGGCGCTGCCCGCCTGGCGGTATAAGGCCGACCACTCATCCAGGGTCAGCGTACCCGGCCTCCTGCGCGAATCGATGCCCGCCCGCACAAGTATTTCTTCAGCCGCCGCAGGTTCCAAACGCAACCCGATTGCCAGCGAGTTATGCAACTGCTTGCGCGGGGCGCCGAACCCGGCATGCACCAGTTCCAGAAATCCTTCAACGTTGCCGACTTCCACGGCCGGCCGCTCCAGCATATCGAACCTAACCACGGCAGAATCAACTTTCGGCGCCGGATAAAAGCAGTCGGCCGGCACGCGGAGGACTATTTTCGGAATGCTGAAAAGGCGCATGCTGACAGCTAAGAAGCCCATCGCTCCCGGCTTCGCCGTTACATCGCGGGCCACCTCCTCCTGCATCATAATGACCATCAGCGACGGCCTCAGCCCAGCCTGCATGAAATAGCGCAGGACAGGCGAAGTGATATAGTAAGGGATATTAGCTACCACCTTATATTTTGCACCTTTGCTCAAAGCGGTTATACCAAGGCTAAGGATATCAGCATTGATGATATCGATATTGCTGAACCTGGACAGCCTGTTTCTCAGACGCCCGGCCAGGCCGTCGTCCAGTTCAACAGCCACCACCTTGCCGGCATGTGCGGCGAGCTTCTCCGTAAGTATACCGAGGCCGGGACCCACCTCTATAACCGTATCACCGGCCGACAATGCGGCAGCCTCGACTATACTATCTCTTATATCTTCGTTTACAAGGAAGTTCTGGCCCAAGCTTTTTTTTGCTTTCAGGCCTGCGCCTTTGAGCTGGCCACGGACTTTAGCGGTTGAATCTCTGGCTTTATGAGGCAAATTCTTTCAGTTCACGAAAAAATAAGTGGGCCGTGCACCGGCTGTCGATAGTGTTCTTCAGCTTACATCTGCCAGCCAGCTCCGGCCAGGCATACCTGCGTCACCCGGAGCTTACTATTTACCGCTGCTTCCTTCCGGACCTGACGGGATTCATAGACCTCCGCCGCGCAAGACCCAACCCTCAACGCCACTTAACCGTTGCAGTTCTGAAAAACAGGACCTCGAACCGGTATTCAGCCCCGCTATAGCGGATCTCGGGTACAGGGCACCGCTGGTTCCCCGCTTAGCACGGCCCAATTCAAATACTACAATGTAACCTCCGACTTTTCAAGGTCAAATGCCCCAGGCGATGCGGCTAACCAGGAAGTCCGGCAGGTCCGCACGCTCCATCTTCTCCTGGGTAGCTGTCACATCATAGGTCACCCTGTAGTTGCGCAGCATCATTTCATCGGCATCGAAGATAAGGTAGGACGCCCGCGGTTCGCGGTCGCGTGGTTGCCCCACACTTCCCGGGTTGATTATCAGCCGGTTGTCCCCCATTACCAGCACATCGCCGTCGCGCAGGACGCTCCCGCTGACCTCAGCGCCGTCATGCTCGAAAAGGAATGGGACGTGCGTGTGCCCCACCAGGCAGAACCGCGTAGCGAAATAACGGAAATTATCGGCAGCCGTGAAAGAGTGCGAAATATATTCCCAGACAGGTTGCCTGGGGCTTCCGTGCACAATGGTAAAATCGTCCTCAACCAACAGGTCGGGCAACCCCGACAGGAATTCCCTATCCTCTGCGCTCAACTGCCCGGCCGTCCAGCGGTTGGCCCTGGCCGCCTCGGAGCTGAAATCGCCGACATCAATTTTACCCACCGCCGCCGAGTCGTGGTTGCCGCAAACGCAGACCGGGTCAAGCTGCTTGAGGAGTTTTATACAGGCTACCGGGTCCGGGCCGTAGCCCACTACATCCCCCAGGCACCAGGTATGCCCGAATCCGCCGTGGTTTTGCGCGTCCTCCAGTACTGCCTCGAAGGCCTCGAGGTTGCTGTGGATATCGGCAATAATGAGGTATTTCATGGAGGGTAAATTATAACATACACCTCTCGGACGGCTGTTTGTCTTACACACTACGGCAGGTGTATATTTAACCAGGGAACCATGTACTATTTCGCCTACGCTTCCAATATGAACCACAAGCAGATGGCCGGGCGCTGCCCCGAGGCCAAATCTAAGGCTGTAGCCACTCTACCCAATTTCAAGCTGATCTTCACCGGGTATTCACGTCTGCGCAAGGGCGCGGTGGCCACCATCAGGGGCTCAAAGGGAGACAAGGTCATCGGCGCAGTTTATGAGATAAACGAGGCCGGCCTGCGCAAGCTGGATAAACACGAAAACCACCCTGTCGACTACAAGCACCTCGACGTTCGCGTTTTCACCGACAGCGGCGAAGCTTACGATGCTGTGACCTTCATTAAGGCCAGGCAGGAGGAAGAGGGTCAACCCTCGGCAGAATACCGCACCATCATACAACAGGGTTATCGCGACTGGGGCATCATCTGAGCCATCCGGCTAATTGCTTTCGGTAATAATTACTTCGTTCATTTTATCGCCGTTAACCAATTGTTTCAGCACGTCCATACCCTGTGTAAGCTGGCCGAAAACCGTGTGCTTACCGTTGAGGTGAGGCTGCGGGGCGTAACATATGAAGAACTGGCTGCCGTTGGTATTGGGCCCGGAATTGGCCATGGAAAGGCTGCCCTCCTGGTGTGTGCGTGAACTGAACTCATCCTGGAATTTGTATCCCGGGCCGCCTGAACCGGTGCCGGTAGGATCGCCCCCCTGTGCCATAAAGCCGGGGATTACGCGGTGGAAAGTCAGCCCGTTGTAAAACCCCTTGCGCGCCAGGGTAACGAAGCTATTTACGGTGACGGGGGCATCCTGCGGATATAGCTCCAGAGTCAGGTCGCCCTTGGCCGTCTTGATAACGGCGGTATATTTTGTATTTACATCGATAACCATGGGAATCGGTGAGTTATAGCTTTTGGCTGGCTGTGATGGCATTTTAATTACTCCTGTCAAAAACAATATTATTAACAATCCTGCAACCAGGACCGCTGCTGCCACGGGTATTATAATTTTCATATTCTGATACCAAACTTTCTTTTGAACCTTATTTTTCCTGGCCTTCTTTTTCGACATATAGCTTACATCGTCCTTAAGATCTTTTATTTTCAAAAATAGAGTGCCGCAAAGGCGGCACTCCTCAGGATTATTTTACCAAATCCCTGAATTTACCAACTGCCGAAGACAGAAGTATAGCCAAACGCCAGCCTGAGCAGCATATACCCCAGGAATATGATGCCTGATATGAATATCCACAGGCACAACATGCGCCAGAAAAGCCCCCAGGCCAGGCCCCAGGTAGGTTTAACATCCACCTGCCTGTGGTGCACCGGGTCGGGGGCCACAACAGGGGTAACCACCTGTTGCGGCATCGCCATACCGGTCATCATCGGCGCGGGCCCGGCTATACCGGTTACAATCGGCACATGTGGCATGGGACGCTGGACTGCTCCCAGGTGGGCTCCGCAGGACACACAAAATTGCTGATTAGCGGCGTTCTGCGAGCCGCAATTCTGGCAAGTAACCATCTGCTGCATATTTCACCGCCTGAGCTTTTAATTGCATTATATACAGGGTTTTGCAGTATATCAAGGTTTCCCGGCTTTTTCTTCCTTCCCGCACGTCCCCCTGTGTTATAATCACGTCATGCGCATAGCGGAAATAGGCGAGTTCGGACTCATCTCGAAGATAGCCTCACTTATCGATGCTGAGGGCGACAGGCAGTCACCCGCCCGCAGGGATTTGTTGCTGGGCATCGGTGATGATGCGGCTGCCTGGAAGAGCCCCGGGGGAATCGAGCTTATCACTACCGATATACTGGTGGAAGACGTGCATTTCGATTTCTCTTATACCGGCTGGAAAGATTTGGGCTGGAAATCCATGGCCATCAATATCAGCGATATAAACTCCATGGGCGGCAGGCCGCGCTATGCCCTGGCTTCACTGGCGCTGCCCGGCCGCCGCAAGGCCGAAGACGTGCTGGACCTGTACCGGGGGATACTTGAGATATCCAACAAATACGGCGTAGCTGTGGCCGGAGGCAATGTCTCTGCCTCGGACAAGGTCGTCATCAATATCACCTTAACAGGGATAGCCGGAGGGGACATGCTGACCCGCGCCTCGGCCCAACCCGGCGACCTGGTAGCAGTATTCGGCTTCCCCGGCCTGTCGGCAGCCGGCCATAAGGCGCTCTCTCAGTTTATTAACCTGGATTCCGAAGCACTGCAACTGTTTAAAAACGCCCACCTGCGGCCGGCGCCGGATTTTAACAGCGGCCCGCTGCTGGCAGACCTTGGTGTCAGGACGGCCATCGATATCAGCGACGGGCTGGCGGCCGACCTGACCCATATCTGCGTGGCCAGCGGAGTAGCGGCCACACTGCACACGTGTAAATTGCCCGTCCATCCCCTGCTGACAAAATATTTTGGACGCGACAGCCTCAGGATATCACTGGCCGGCGGCGAGGATTACGAACTGCTCTTCACAGCTACACCGGAAGTAATGAAAAGGGTCATTGCCGCATTCCACCCGGCTCCCGTTATTATCGGAGAGATAACACCGGGTAAACCGCACGCGGTATCATTGCTTGACGAGGGGGGAAACCCCGTCCACATCGATTTCGGCGGCTGGGACCATTACAAGCACCCAGATTAACTAATGACATGGCTCATTTGACGGTCACCACGCACAGCCCGGAGCAAACCCGCAGGCTTGGCCGCTTCATCGGTGAACTGGCACAGGGTAACGACCTTTACCTGCTGAAAGGAAACCTCGGCACGGGCAAGACCCACCTGGTACAGGGCATTGCCTTCGGGTTGGGCATCCGGGAATACGCCTGCAGCCCTTCATTCATGATAGCGCGTGAATACCGTGGCCGCCTGGCGCTTTATCACCTCGACTTATACCGGCTCGACCATATCGAGGAGATAACCGACCTCGGCCTGGACGAATATTTCCGCGCTGACGCGGTCTGCGCCATCGAATGGGCTGAGAAGGGCAGCGGAGTGTTGCCGCAGGATAACCTGACTATCGAACTTAAGCACCTGCCCGGCGATGGCCGGGAAATCACCTTCCTGCCGCGTGGACTTCGCTATGATAACCTGGCCATGGCAATTATGAACGCGCTGGCGTAGGATAGAGAGATAGCATGGAAATCAGCATAGATACTTCTACAGCCTGGGGCGGGACCGCCCTGTCACAGGACGGGAACCTTCTGGCGGAGCTTACCTGGCGGCCCGGGCAGAACCACACCTCGGAGCTCTTCCCGAATATCGAGCGCCTGCTGCAGACGGCAAAATCGGATATTAAATCTCTATCTGCCGTGTTCGTCGCCATCGGCCCGGGCAGCTTTAACGGGCTGCGCGCAGGCATCAGCGCAGCCAAAGGCCTGGCCTTCTCACTCAAAATACCGCTGGTGGGCATAAGCACACTCGAGGCGGAAGCATTGCCTTTCGCCTTTAGCGGGCTGCCACTTTGCCCCATCCACGACGCCGGCAGGTGTGAAATAGCCGCCGCACTTTACCACCATACCGGAAGATGGCAACGGCTGAAAGAGGAATATCTCACTACCGTTGAATCATTATGCGCAGAGATCAGCGCGAAGACCATATTTTGCGGTGAGATACCGCCGGCAGCGGTTGACCAGATCCTCACTTCGCTGGGGGAAAATGCTGTGATTCCCAGGTGGGAGCAACGCCTCAGGAGGCCGGGGTATATCGCCTATCTTGGCTGGCAACGGCTGAAATCCGGTAGGACAGACAGTATAGCCACGCTGCAGCCCATTTACCTGAGACAGCCTCCTATAACACAGCGTAAAAAGAAATACTGATATTCATTGCCTGTAAATTTGACCCAGTCATATGTAACAGTGAAAGTATAATCGAACCAAAGGTAGACATAAGCCAGTTCAATGCATTGGAAGCCGCCAGCAAATCACTTAGCCAGTTCAGCACCGGGTAAATGTCAAAGAGTATCACCATCAGCA
>JAPLHJ010000194.1 GCA_026389675.1 Chloroflexota bacterium
ACTGCCGTCCCTGGTTTTTACCCGGTAGTCGTAAGTGCTGAATTGATCTTTTGAATTTTTCAGAGCCTTGATGGCGTCCTGCCTTACCCTGCCCATATCCTCGGGAAGGACAAGGGATATCGATTGTCTGCCGATCAGCTCATCTTCAGTGAAGCCTGCATATTTGCAGAATTGCGGGTTAACCAGGCGGAAATTCCCATTTTCCGTAATAAACATGCCGACGGGCGACCGGTTGAACATAACCTTGAAAAGGTCCTCGGCCTGTTTCTGCTCGGTGATGTCCTGGCCGGAACTGAAGGTGCCGATAGCCACTCCCTTTTCATCACGGATGAGCGCGTTATGCCAGGCCATATTGCGTTGCTCTCCGTTGGCGATTAATATCGGCCTTTCCATGTATTTAACCAATGGTACCTGGCCTGCCAGCATCTTATGGTAACCTTCTTTAGCTTTTTCGCGCACCCGGGCGGGCAGGTAAGTATCGAACCAGGGCTTGCCCAACATCTCATCTTCAGGTGCGCCGAAAACCTCGCTTGTTTTACGGTTTACCAGGGTGATCTTTTCATCTTTGTCCACGGCAACCAGGATGGACTCATCTATATCGAGCAGGTTTTGTAGCTGGTCACGCTCCTTTTGCAGCAGGTCGCGGCTCCGTGCCAGGTTGCGGAATAGGACTTCGTATGGTTTAAGCAGGCCGGTTACAACTATAGCGCGGTAGATCATGAAGAATGAAGCCAGGTACAGCAGGTGATTAATTGCGTTGACTGATTCCGCAAAAACGGCGAAGGTAACTGAGAGCAGCATGTAAACAATTACCTTGCGGTCGAAATGTTTCCGGGCTATCCAAAGCCAAAAACCCGAAGCTAAAAAGATGGCAGCGATGATGCACTGGCTGATGATGGCAAACAGTGTGTAGCCCTGTTCTGCTGCGTAGCAACCGGGGAAAATTTTCCATATGAATATGGACAGCAGTATCAACACCGTCGCAACGGTATAAGTGGAGACGGTCAGCCTGATTCGGAGCCGGCGATAGATAAAAAAGATGGCGATAATAAATGAAATGCTCTGCAGGTAGCGGGTCGCGATCCAGAGTTGAAGGTTCAAATCAGAGCTGTATCCATTGAAAAAGGCAAGGCCGTCATTGGTTAGAGCATGAAAAAGCTCCACCACGCCGACAAACAGGTAGACGATGCCCAGGAATGTAAAATAGCTGTTATCCGTATAATTACGTGTGTTCCACGCCACGATGAATATGCTGAAACACATCACGAGAATAAAGATCTCGACGATTACGTGAAAAAGGATGTCGCTGTACAGGCTGGTTACCCAGATACCTGCCAGAACCAGCACGCCCAGCAGCACCCGCCAGACAAGACCTGAAGTAGTCAATTGGCTACGTCTGACATAATGCTAAAAAATAAACATATTTTGGGTATGTTTCTGTATTATTAAGTCCCGGGCACAGATTATAACAGAATTAGAAGCCTAATTCAGGCATATATATTATTCCACGGCGTTTTCTATGATCTCGATACGGGTGGCCTTAGTGGCAAGTGGGTCCAGTTCCACGGCGACGAAATCGATGCGCCAGTTTTCCGGCAGGTCCTGGTGATTGCTCAAATAATCCATTGCTGTCGAGATCAGCCGTTGCTTCTTCTGCGTTGTCACTGACTCTTCTGGCGACCCGAAGGAATTACCGGCCTTGCTCCTGACCGCGATAAACACCAGGCAATCCTTGTGCAGGGCGATGATATCGATCTCCCCCTGGCGGCAGCGGTAGTTGGTTTCGATGATTTTATAGCCTTTTTTCTTGAGGGCGGCGCAGGCTAATTGCTCGCCCAGTCTGCCCGATTCCTGTTTACTCATATCAGCCTCGCCAGGTCACGCACGGGGGCAAAGGTCAGGCGGTGGACCTGGCAGGCGCCGTGCGTGCGCAGGCAGTCCAGGTGACGCGCCGTTCCGTAGCCTTTGTGACTGCGGAACCCGTATTGAGGATAGTCGGCGTCAAGCTCCAGCATGATATGGTCACGTGATACCTTGGCGGCGATGGACGCGCAGGCGATGCTGAGCACCGTGCGGTCTCCCCTGACGATGCCCTTTTGCCGGATGCGCAGTCCCGGCAGGACAAGCGCGTCTATCAGCAGGTAATCGGGCGGATGAGCAAGCGCCTGCAGGGCCGACAGCATGGCCTTTTTGGTCGCGTTGAGGATATTGACGCGCTGTCCCGCATCAGGCCGAAAATACGTTCGCGCATTTTAGAGGTCAGCAGCTTACTGTCCTTTACCAGGGATATCCAGTTGAAATGCGGCTCGCGGGGCAATATCACCGCCGCCGCCACCACCGGGCCGGCCAGCGCGCCCCGGCCGGCTTCGTCAAATCCGGCGATACGGCGGTATCCCTGAAGGTAAAGAGAGGATTCCTCAGCGTGGTTGGGACGGTTAATCATAGCGTTACCGGCGGCCGCGGGCTATCAGCGGCCGGACGTGGTCCCAGGCCAGTTGGCTGAGCTTATTGACGGGCAGGCCGGCCTGCAGTACCAGCCAGCGGCCGGGCTCTTTGGCTGCCAGGTCCAGGTAGCCTTCGCGTATGCTTTGGTGGAAGGACAGCTCCTCGGAATCGAAACGGTCCTCGTGGACCTTCTTTTTTCGCCGCAGGCCCTTTTCCGGCAATATATCCAGCAGTATCGTGACATCGGGCTTCAAACCGCCCGTGGCAACTTTATTGATTGAATCTATCAATTCCAGATCCAACCCCCTGGCGAAACCCTGGTAGACCAAGGTCGAATCGCTGAAGCGGTCGCAGACCACCACCTGTCCAGCATCCAGGGCCGGCCCTATTACATCCTGTATGAGCTGGCTGCGGCAGGCGGAGAAGAGGAACAGCTCGCTCAGCGGGCTGATGGGAAAATCGCGTTTGATCTTGAGCAGCGAGCGGATTTTATTGCCCAGAGGTGTGCCGCCGGGCTCCTGCGTCAGCAGCGAGGCGATGCTATGCTGTTGTAATTTATTATAGAGCAGCCTGGCCTGCGTGCTCTTGCCGCAGCCCTCGCCGCCCTCAAAAGTTATCAAGAAGCCGGGATGTGCCTGCATAGCTCCTGCCAATTATGACTGCTCAGTTATTGACTATTTTCACACGCCTGCCGGGCTCCCGGCCGGCGCTCATGGAGTTGACGTCGTGCCTTTCGGCCAGCAGATGCTGCAATCTGCGTATAAAGGCATTCTGCGGGCTCAGCTCGACCTCCTCCTTGCCGTTCTTCACCTGCTCGATGGCTGACATGGCCTCTTCCATGGCGGAATCCATGACCTCGTCCCGTGGGCCGGTGTAGATGCTGTCTAAGCAGTGGCGCAGTTGCTGCAGGCTGTTACCGCGTATGGCATACACCGGTATCCCCTGTATCTCAGCGTCACGGAGTTTCTGCGGCTTGCGGCGGAAGTAGTTCTTGGTGGTTATCACCAGGTTAGAGCGCCGCATGTCGTCGGTAATAGTGATGTCCAGCCCCTTCTCATGGGCCGCCTGCTCTAATATCGGGCGGTTGATGCCGAAAAGAAAGATATTCAGCCGCTTCCTGCCGGTATCCGCCCTGCCGTGATTCTCATGTGTGGCCGACTTCTGCTCCTTCACCAGCTGGCCATCCTGGTCCAGCCAGCGTACTTCGGAACTGGTATCCTGATTGTGCAGCAGCGCGTCCACCGAATTTGCCACGTTCGGGTGCACCAGCACCTTGTAGCGCTCCTGTATCTCCACCACGATGTCGAAAGTGGGAGGGGCCTTTCTTTCTAGCACCGATTTCTGCGTGTGCCGGCGGCGCGCCTCCTCGTCGCCCAGGGTCACCGTCTGGATACCACCGATAAGGTCCGACAGCGTGGGATTCATCAGCAGGTTCTCCAGGCTGTTGCCATGGGCCGTGCCCACCAACTGGACGCCGCGCTCCGCGATGGTGCGGGCCGCGTCTGCCTCGAGGCTGGTGCCTATCTCGTCGATGATGATGACCTCCGGCATGTGGTTCTCCACCGCCTCGATCATCACGGCATGCTGGAGGGTGGGCATCGGCACCTGCATACGCCTGGCGTGGCCTATGGCGGGGTGGGGTATATCGCCGTCGCCGGCGATCTCGTTGGACGTATCGACAACTATGACGCGTTTTTTAAGGTCATCGGCCAGCACGCGGGCGGTTTCGCGCAGGATAGTGGTTTTGCCTATGCCCGGCGGGCCCATGAGCAGCACATTCTTACCTGTTTCCACCAGATCCTGGATTATCCTGGCCGTGCCCATCACGGCGCGGCCGACGCGGCAGGTGAGCCCGACGATCCTGCCCTCGCGGTTGCGGATGGCCGATATGCGGTGCAGCGTGCGCGTGAGCCCGGCGCGGTTGTCCCCGCTGAAGGCGCCGATGAGTCCCGTGACATGCTGTATATCGGCGTCCGTCACCTCGTGGTCGCCGATAAACACCTCGCGGCCGGGAAAACGCGCTTCCGGCAGCCTGCCGAGGTCCATGACGACCTCCAGCAGTTCGCCGTTCCCCAGGTCTTTCTTGAGATCTGAGGCTACATGTGGGGGCATGACGGCCAGCAGCGAATGGATATCATCGGTGTTTACTGTCTGCAAGATGCCCTCCTGCCGGATTTGAGGCCGGGTTGTAGCGGTTTCAATGAACACAACTTATAAATTACCATCCGCGGGTAGCAAGCAGGCTATCTTCAGGTATGCTTTTTATCTCGATCCCGGGCATGGCGCCGCCCAGGGATTTGGATACCTCGGCGATGATGGCGGGGTCGTTGAAATGTGTGACCGCTTTGACAATAGCCCTGGCGCGCGCTTCCGGGTCGCTGGACTTGAAGATACCCGATCCGACGAATACCCCTTCGGCGCCGAGCTGCATCATCAGCGCGGCGTCGGCGGGCGTCGCCACACCGCCGGCGGCGAAGTTGACCACCGGCAGTTTGCCGGTATTGTGCACCTCGATGACAAGGTCGAGCGGCGCGCCCAGCGCCTTGGCCTCGGCGGGCAGTTCGTCGGCGCTCATGGATTGCAGCCGGCGTAGCGAACCCTGCACCGCGCGCATATGGCGGACCGCCTCCACGATGTTGCCGGTGCCGGCTTCACCCTTGGTGCGTATCATGGCGGCGCCTTCGGAGAGCCTGCGCAGCGCCTCGCCCAGGTCGCGGCAGCCGCAGACGAAGGGGACCTTGAAGTCGTGCTTCCAGACGTGGTGGCTTTCATCGGCGGGGGTCAGCACCTCCGACTCATCGATAAAATCAACGCCCAGGGCCTGCAGCACCTGCGCCTCCACGAAGTGGCCTATGCGGCATTTAGCCATCACGGGTATGCTGACGGCTTTCATAATAGCGGTAATGACGGTGGGATCGGACATCCTGGCCACGCCGCCGGCCGCACGGATATCCGCCGGCACGCGCTCGAGCGCCATCACGGCGCAGGCGCCGGAGTCCTCGGCTATTTTGGCGTGGTCCGCGGTGACCACGTCCATAATGACCCCGCCCTTGAGCATCTGGGCGAGGCCCGTTTTCACTTTCCAGGTTCCAGTATCCATATCTTCAAACCCCGAGTTTATTTCGTA
>JAPLHJ010000294.1 GCA_026389675.1 Chloroflexota bacterium
ACCACGCGAGCGGCCTGGACCAGCCTCAAGCGCGCCTTGGTGACGGCTTCATCATCCGAAATGACACGGCACTGTTTGTAAAAGGAATGGAACACTGTAGCCAGGTCCTGCGCATAAAACGGCAGGTGGTGGGGTTCACGCGTGGCGGCGACCACTTCGATTATCTCGGCTATCTTCACCATCTTGCGTATCAGGGTCAACTCCGCTTCCTCATGCAACAAACCCAGTTCAGCCTGGCTGAAATCAATACCCTTCTCCTCAGCGTTACGCAGTATACTGCTTATACGCGCGTGTGCGTACTGCACGTAATAAACAGGATTCTCGGCCGACTGCTTAATGGCCAGTTCCAGGTCGAAGTCCATCTGGCTGTCGGCGGAACGCGACAGGAAAACGAAGCGGCAGGCATCGGGGCCTACCTCGTCGAGCAACTCGCGCAGTGTGACGATATCGCCGCTGCGCTTGGAAACCTTGACGACGTCCTTGCCACGCCTGAGGGTTACAAGCTGGCAGATCATTATCTCGAGCCTGTCCGGATTTATGCCCAGCGCGCTCATCACCACCTTCATGCGCTGCACATGCCCCTGGTGATCGGCGCCCCATATATCAATAACATTGTCGAACTTGCGGTCCACGAACTTGTTATAATGATAGGCAATATCCGAGGCAAAGTAAGTCGGTGTGCCGTCGCTGCGGATAAGCACGTTGTCCCGGTCGTCGCCCAGGGTGGAGGAGATGAACCAGGTCGCGTTCTCGCGTTCGGTGATATACCCGCCGTCCCTCAACATTTTCATCGTCCCGTCGAACTGGCCGCTCTGAAAAAGCGACTGCTCGCTGTACCAGACGTCGAAATTAACACCCAGGGAGGTAAGGTCGGCCTTTATCTGCGCCATCTCTTTCTCAATGCCTACACTGCCGATCTCAGCCACTGCCTGCTCCGCCGGCATTTTAAGGTATTTGTCGCCGGAAGCCCCGATTATCTCTTTAGCCAGGTCAATCACGTAACTGCCGTGGTACCCGTTGGCCGGCACCTCGGCCTCCTGGCCCAGCGCCTGCTGATAGCGCGCAAACAGCGACCGGTGAAACGCTTCAAGCTGACTGCCGGCGTCATTGATATAGTATTCCGTAGATACCAGGTAGCCGGCCGCGCCTAAAACGAGCGCCAGCGTGCTGCCCAGCACAGCCCCACGGCCGTGACCCACGTGCAGCGGGCCCGTCGGATTGCCGCTGACAAACTCGAGCTGGATGGTTTTATCCCCTGGGGGAGTATTGCCATATGCTTCACCCGACCGGCAGATAAGGTCCACCTGCCCGGTCAGCCATTTTGTACTGAGGGTGAAATTGATGAAGCCCGGGGCAGCTATGGAGACCTTCTCAATATCGGCCAGGGGCGGCATATTTTTTATAATGACCTGCGCCACATCCATGGGCTTCTTACCGGTCAGCCGTGCCAGCTTCAGTGCAAGGCTGCTCGAGTAGTCCCCGTGCTCGGGCCGGGCAGGTTTTTCTATGGTGATCTCCAAAATAGTGTCGCTGCCGGACTGTCCCAGTTCAGGCACACGGGCAACAGCCTGCTCCAGCGCTTCAGCCAATTGTTTTTTGAATGTCATGCTTTCCCCCGTACATTAAGACGATGTCTTATCTAAAATATTTTATTTTCGAAAAAGAAAGTACTATTTTAATTGTTTTCGATGTCTTTATGCCAGATTTTGCGGTATTCCATGGCTAAAAATTTGTGTTCCGGGTCTTTTAAACCGGGATCCTTATGAAAAATCGCCTTGGCCTCCCGCCGTGCGGTTTCGAGCAGGCGGGTATCAGATAATTTCGCCATCTTGAGGTCGGGCAACCCGCTCTGCCGCGTGCCGAAAAATTCCCCCGGCCCGCGCAGTTCGAGGTCTTTCTCGGCCAGCGCAAACCCGTCGTTTATCTCCTCCAAACCCGTCGTTTATCTCCTCGATAGCCTTGAGGCGTTCCTGGCCGTACTCGGACGGGTTCTCCGACAGGAGCATGCAGTAGCTCTGATGTTCGCCCCTGCCCACTCTTCCACGGAACTGGTGAAGCTGTGCCAGGCCAAAACGGTCGGCAGCTTCGACCAGCATCACCGTGGCGTTGGGAACATCTATGCCTACTTCAACCACCGAGGTGGAAACTAATATATCAAGCTTGCCATCCTTGAAAGCGTGCATCACTTCTTCCTTCTCAGCCCCTTTCATTTTGCCGTGCAGCAAACCCAGCCGGAGGGTGGGGAAAACATCGCTGGATAAACGCTGATACTCGGCAACCGCGGCCTTGACCTCCAGGGTCTCCGATTCCTCTATGAGTGGACAGATCACAAATGCCTGGCGGCCCCCGGCAACCTGTTTAGCGATAAAATTGTAAGCCCTCTGGCGGTCGTCCGCGCCAAGCCACTTCGTTTTGATGGTCAGCCGGCCGGCCGGCATTTCATCAATGGTCGATATATCCAGGTCGCCGTAGAGGGTCAGCGCCAGCGTGCGGGGTATCGGGGTAGCGGTCATAACCAGCA
>JAPLHJ010000153.1 GCA_026389675.1 Chloroflexota bacterium
GATCGAGGATATCCTTAAAAGGGACTCGATCCTCTACCGCAAGAAGGTGCGCGAGCTGCGGCTTCAGGACAAGTTCGACCGCTTCCTCAAAAGGTATGAGAAGAGCTCGGACGAGGTAGCCCCCTCTGAGGACTGGATAAAGGTGATAACCGCCGTCATGGAGACCAATCTCTCGCAATACGACGTGATGCGCGCCTGCATTGAGGCCTTCAAGGCCGGGGCGGTGTGGGAGAAATACCAGAAGGAGTTCGAGGGGTAAGCAGTCAAACCCGACCACCCGTAGGGGCGCACCTGAATGTACGCCCGCCAGTCGGACGGGTCTGAAGAGCCGTCCCTGCGTGAGGTCATTACGAGCGAAACGAAGCAATCATTGAGATTGCCGCGGCACTGCATGCCTCGCAGTGACTTTCAGTTAGGGTTTATCCAATTCCCTGGCCACAGCCAGCACCTTCATTAACTCCGCTTCGGTAGCATTGCCATAGAGAACGGCCTCCCGGGGGCTGCGGTTCTGCTCCTCCACAGTTCTGATAGCCTTGCGCTCAGTCAAATTGTGGCGGTAAACCAGCCAGGCGGCCAGCACCAATCCCGTCCTGCCCAGTCCTGCCGAGCAGTGCACCACAGACTTCTCACCCTTCAGCATTGCATCGTGCAGGAAATAGAGTATATGGCGTATGGCCTCGCCCGTGAGTAACTGCCTGTCGGCCGTGGGAGCCCAGAGCACGTTATCCTTACCGAAGGCCCCGGCATACAGGCCTAGCAGGCCATCACTTAAAGTGGGATAGTATTTAAGCTCCTCGTCGGGCAACAGGCAGACGAGGCGGTTCACGCCCTGCGCTTTTATAAAAATTATCCAGTCGTCCACCACCTGCTTCTGGACGAACTTGCCCGGGTAGCCGGGCCGCTGCGCGCCGAAAACCAGCTTTTCGCCCTTCGCAGGCGGCCCGAATCCGAATTCAGACATCTAATCCTTGAAAGCCAGCATACCCAACATGACGAAGTTTACTATGGGGACGAAAATAATAAGCAATGCCCACCAGCCCGGCTTGCCCCTGACCTCGGCAATCTTCCACCATAGAATGGTGATAAAGATGATATTCACGTAGGGTATAAGGCAGAGCAGCAGCCACCACCATGCCTTGCCGGCTACCATGCACATCAAATAGATATTGGCAATGGGTATCCAGGCCAGCCAGCCATTGGGAGTATTGGTTTTCTCCGCGATCTTCTGCAGGCATATAGCCATCCAGATATATACAGCTATAGCGAAGATAATCCAGAAGGCCATCATGCCACCCGTGAACATTGACTTTGATGCGTCATCCATAATCCTTTACCTCCTGCCCAGGATTATATACCACGTCACCGGTCTTTACAACGCACTCAATTTATTGCCTGCTCCGATATCTGCAAATCGCTAAATCCTAACGTAACAGGGCGGGGTTATCAAGGTCATGACAACGGTCGGCGGCGAATTGACGAAAGCGCCTTTAAATCTATATCATTATCAGGTTGGCCTTATTGATGTAAGGCGGGCAAAATCAGAGAGGATGGCACTATGGCAATTAAGATAACGGATACCACTCTGCGCGATGCGCATCAGTCGCTGATCGCCACGCGCATGCGTTCGCGCGACATGCTGCCCATCGTGGAGAAAATGGACAGGGTGGGCTTTTTCTCGCTGGAGATGTGGGGCGGCGCCACCTTCGACACGGCTATACGCTACCTCAACGAGGACCCCTGGGATCGCCTGAAAGACATCCGCAGCAAGGTCAAGAACACGCACCTGCAGATGCTGCTGCGCGGCCAGAACCTGGTGGGCTACCGGCATTACGCCGACGACGTCGTGAGGGAGTTCGTACGCCTGGCCGTCAAGGACGGCGTGGACGTCTTCCGCATCTTCGACGCCCTCAATGATATCAGGAACATGGAACTGGCTATCCATGAGTGCAAGAAATACAAGGTACATGTGCAGGGCACCATCTGCTACACCATCAGCCCGGTACACTCGGTGGAAGGCTTCGCCGGGATGGCAAAGAAGCTGGAGAACCTGGGCTGCGACTCTATCTGCATCAAGGATATGGCCGGGCTTATCTCCCCACCCGAGACAACGGCGCTATTCAAGGCCATAAAAAAAACGGTGAACGTACCTATTGACCTGCATTCGCACTGCTCAAGCGGCATGGCGCCCATGAGCTACCAGGCAGCCGCCGAGGCCGGCGCGGACATACTGGATACCGCTTTCTCACCCTTCGCCTGGGGAACCTCCCAACCACCCACCGAGAGCGTGGTGGCCGCCTTCCGGGGCACACCCTGGGATAGCGGGCTGGACCTGGAGCTGCTCTACGAGATAGGCGAGGATTTCGCAGCCATGGCAGGAAAGTACCGCATGCTGCTGACCGCCGAGGCCACGCGCCCCAGTGTCAACGTACTGCTGCACCAGATACCGGGCGGGATGTACTCCAACCTGATCAGCCAGTTGCGCGAGCAAAACGCTCTGGATAAGATTGGCGCGGTGCTGGCGGAGATACCGAAGGTGCGCGCCGATCTGGGCTACCCTCCTCTTGTCACGCCGACCAGCCAGATAGTGGGCATCCAGGCCGTGCTCAACGTACTCAACGGTGAGAGATATAAGAAGGTGACCAAAGAGGTCAAAGACTACTTGCTGGGATATTACGGCAGGCCGCCGGGTGAGCTCAACGAGGAAGTCCGTAAGATGGTAGCCGGAGATAATAAGATAATTACGGCCAGGCCGGGTGAACACATCGAGCCGGAGTTGGCGAAATTTAAAGACGAAGCACACAAGCTTGGCATCCTGCATAAGGAAGAGGACCTGGTGACCTACGCGCTTTACCCGCAGGTCGCTCTCAAGTTCCTAAAGGGCGAGGCCAAGGAGGAGGTGCTGCCGGTTCCCATGCCGGCTGCTGCTCCCAGCCAACCTGGCGCCGATATGCCCACGGAATTCAGCGTGGACGTGGACGGCGAGGTCTTCAATATCAAGATAACGCCGGTGCTGGGCCAGACTGTCGAGACGGGCAAAAAGGCCAAACTCAGGGAGATACCCAAAGGAGCGGTGCTCTCGCCTATGCAGGGCATGGTGCTGACCGTTAAGGTCAAGGTGGGCGATAAGGTCAAGGAGGGCGATACCGTGGTGGTAACCGAGGCCATGAAGATGCAGAGCGATGTGCATAGTCAGTACACGGGCGCGGTCAAAGAGATATTCGCCTTTAACGGCGAGATAGTAAATAAGGACGATGTCCTGATGGTCATTGAGTGAGGAAATCATGTCAACGCGAGGAGGCAAGATAATTATGTCGTCACGAGGAGCCAGGGAAATTATGTCATCGCGAGGAGCCGCAGGCGACGTGGCGATCTATAGATTGCTTCGCTTCGCTCGCAATGACCTGGAATAGGGAATTAATATGCTGAAAAAAGTGCTGATCGCCAACCGCGGTGAGATCGCCATACGCGTGATGCGCGCCTGCCGCGAGCTTGGCATACGCACGGTGGCCGTTTACTCCGAGGCAGACAGGGAAGCGCTCTTCGCCCGGTACGCCGACGAGGCTTACTGCATCGGCGCGCCTCCCGCCATTGAGAGCTACCTGAATATCAAGAA
>JAPLHJ010000277.1 GCA_026389675.1 Chloroflexota bacterium
AACTCATGCGCTGTACGCAACCATCTCTAGGTTATCTCTAGCGCGTTTGGATTGTTATCCGCACGGGCAAGCATTGCTGAATACCGGCTTAGTGCAACGGATTGAATTTATATACTCTGATTACTATACCATCTTCCTAACAGGAAAGTGGCTATTAAGGTTACCTATATACGGATGCAAATTCATGAACGCTGCTGACATTTATTTCTCCCTCAAATCTAATTTAGTAACTATCTCAAAACAGTCCAACGAAATGGCGTTTGGGACACCATTTGGGACGCCTTCCGGAAGCCGTCCTTCGACTACAGGAGGAACAGGCCTGCTGCGGCAGCGCCCATGAGAAGGGCCGTTATGATCAGCAACGAGTTCGATAACTTGCCACTTGTCCGCTCGCCCAGTATCTTCTTGTTGTTGCCAATCAGGAAGATAATCACTAGCAGTGGTACAGCTACAACCCCGTTGATGACTGCTGAGTAGTACAGTGCCGCCACAGGATTGACCCCAACGAACACCAGCCCCAGCCCGACCAGGGCTGCCAGTATTATCGCTATATAGAAGCCTTTGGCTGCATGGAACTTCTTATCCAGACCTTCTTCCCACCCGAAAACCTCTGACAGCGCGTATGCAGCGCTCCCAGCCAGCACCGGGATCGCCAGGAGCCCTATTCCTACAATGCCGATAGTGAACAGGAGGTATGCCGCATCGCCCGCGAGAGGACGCAGTACCTGGGCAATGCCAGCCAGGTCGAGTTGCCCTACATCCTTTGCGCCTGCCTTGTAGATGGTCGAGGCTGTTGATACGATGATAAAGAACATGATCAGATTAGAGTAGAATACGCCGACATTTGTGTCTATGTGCATGTCGTTCATAGCCCGCCTGCCCAGGAACAACTTGCGCGGGCGCTTCATCTGCGGGTCTGGCGAGGTGATCGAGCCGGAGGCTATCTTTTCTTCTACCTCCATGTTGGCCTGCCAAAAGAACATATAAGGAGAAATGGTTGTTCCCAGGATTGCGACCAACGTCGTGATGTAGCCGGAGTCCAGCTTGAATGCCGGCACAACTAACGACTTGAGCGCCAGGCCCCAATCCACGTGCGAAAGGAGCGCCACAATCATGTATGAGAAAAGCACAAGTGTCACCCATTTCAGGTATTTCGAATAGGTCTTGTACGACATGAACACCAGCAGGGTGAGAGTGAGTGCTACAACAAGCAACGCCGCCAGCGCGGTGGGTATGATCGGTAAGACCAGGTGGATGGACCCTGCCATCGCTTCGATATCCGCCCCAATATTGAGGGTGTTGGCGGCAACCAGCAGGAACACTACCACATACAACATCCAACGGGGGAAATAGTGCTTTATGATCGCGGCCAGGCCGTGCCCGGTCACCAGCCCGATGCGGGCACATACTTCCTGTACGGCTGCCGATAGCGGATAAGTTACAAGGCTTACCCAAACAGTCCCATATCCGAACTGCGCGCCCGCCACAGAATAAGTGCCAATGCCTGAAGGGTCATCATCAGACGCTCCTGTAATCACACCGGGTCCGAGCACCGATAATACGTGCCTGACCCGGCTTTCTTTCCCGCCCGCTTTATGCGGGCCTGGCTGACCGACAGGAGCTGGGGCGTCGCTACGCTCGGAGGTCCCCTGGTTCTGGCTACCGGCTGCTTTGGTTGCAGCATCCTTGGGTGAGTGCGATTCCGACATGGGCACGGTTCTCCTTCAGTGCATGGCGCAAATTAGACGAGGCAAGGTCATAACCTCTCACCCCGGTCTAGCTATTGGTTTCAGCCGCATGTGGGGCGAAGCGATTTCAGGCATGCTTCAATCCCTAGAACTACATAAGGTGACAAGTCATATATATCCGAATACCAGTATAGGGCAAATTCCTCTCGCAGGCAATACCCTTTCTCCCGGCGAGACTCCTTCCTAGCATCGCGCCAAATCTGGCAAAATGCGCATTTTTCGCGAGCGGCAAGCCGCTGTCCGGTGGAGACGATATTTGGGTTATTTTTCGTCATCTAGCCGTAACACTTGGGTTACGTAATTTAACAATGAAATTGATTTTAAACTATTAATTTCTGTTCCATAGTCCACTACTTCACCATGTAATACTTGGTGTCTATTCAACTCATTAAAAAATTCTCCCCTTTCATGTTCAGATGCAGAAATGGGTAGAGAATGGGATAATGGAAACAACAAGGCAGAACGAAAAGCATTGGAAGTGATTGTTTCTACATATGTTGCGGTCTTATCTTTTTTAGTAAACAAATAGTGCTTAATCATCTCATAACAGATACCATCTGTTTGGGCTAGAAAAACAGGTATGGATAACCCATAAACAAAACTCTCATGAGCTTTGAATGCTGCACTGATAATTCTCGTTCTATAATGAGAATATCCCCACGTGCCTGGTTGATGTCATCCAGATTGACGGACAGGAACTCGCTGGCCCTTGCACCTGTATCGAGCAGGCAAAGTAGGATGGCTGTATCCCGGTCA
>JAPLHJ010000283.1 GCA_026389675.1 Chloroflexota bacterium
AACAAGTACAACTCTTCAAGCCCCTGGTCGAATTTGTGAAAGGCGGGTGCGTGGAGTCGCTTGAAAATATCGAGATTGGCGGCGTGCCGGTCCTTGTAACCACACCCAAGGGCTATAACAAGGAAAATGACCATAAGTGCATCTGCTATATTCACGGTGGCGGATACACTGTCTTGGATCCTACTACTATGTTAGTTTTGTCGGGACCAATCACCCACCAGGCGGGCATTAAGACCTATTCAATAGACTACAGGCTGGCGCCCGAATACCCCTTCCCTGCAGCCATGGACGATTGTATGAGCGTTTACCGAGAACTCGTAAAGCGATACAAATCAGAATCCATCGCGCTTCTAGGGGATTCGGCTGGAGGGGCACTTTCTCTGGTAACAGCCCTTAAGGCGTCACAGCAGAATCTGCCTCTGCCGGCAGCCCTTGTTTTAAGCTCGCCAGCTGCGGACATGGATGATGTTGGCGACACTAGCCATATCCTCGAAGGATGGGACTGTGTGCTCAGCATGGACAAATGCGGTTTTAAGATGGCCGAGGCCTATGCAGGCAAACAGGATCTTAAAAACCCTGATATCGCACCTATCTATGCACAGTATCCCCCTAAATTCCCACCCGTGTTTATTGTAACAGGCACACGCGACATCTTACTGAGCAACTGTGCAAGGCTGCAGCGTGTGCTGAGAAATTCGGGAATTGAAGTCAGGATGGACGTGTGGGAAGGCATGTGGCACGACTTCATAGCAGTGCCATTTATTCCCGAAGCACAGGAAGCAGCCAAAGAGATGGGGGATTATATCAAGGCAGTATTAAAATAGCTTTAAAAGCTCCAATTTCCAGGGTTGGCGGTTTCCACGACAACAGGGCCAGACCGGTTCATAGTTTATATGTTTATATATTTATATATTAACCGCCTGTTAGTAGTTGCTGTAGCGCTTGAATAAGCTTTTTGCTCTCAAAAATGAGTTCGGGAACTGTCCACAATGGCCCACCAATTAGGTAATATTATCGCCTGACTTTAGCTTCGTTTTATCTGCCAGAGTCCGAAATCGCCAGTTTTCTAATCGTGATAGCGGCAATATTGCTGCCACAATTTGCAACGGTTGACAATCAGTCTATGATCATTCATACTATTGTCATACTTTAGTATGATAATGAGGTGTCAATAATGCCAAAGACAACTAAAATAGCTATCAGCCTTCCTGAGGCAATTCTTAGCGCGGTAGAAAAAGAAAGAAAAGCTAGCGGTGAGAGCAGGAGCGAGCTATTTCGACGGGCGGTTGAAATGCTGCTACGTCGGAATAGAGAACAGGCTATGAGCGAGCGATATGTTCGCGCTTATGAGCAAATGCCTGAGACGAGAGAGGAAATTGAAGCGGCCCGCTACTCTGCCAGTGCCATATTAGCCGGGGAACTCTGGCAATGAAAAGAGGCGAGATATGGTGGGCAGAACTGGAACCGCCCGCCGGGAAACGTCCCGTGGTGCTTCTCTCAAGGGACGAGGCCTATGCTGTGCGCTCGCTTGTAATCATAGCACCGGTTACCACACGGATACGCGGTATAGCTGCTGAAGTTCCATTGACAGTTGAAGACGGCATGTCCCAGGCATGCGTGGTAAATCTGGATGTTATCACCACCATCCCAAAGGATTGCCTTCGTAGTCGGCATACCATAATAAACCGCATTAAATTGAAGGAAATTGAAGCGGCCATACATTTCGCTCTGGGATTGGATCAGTAGCAACGCCAGCATCAACGCATATTCTCTCAAATAGGATAAGTTCGGGAAATATTAGATTGTTCATGTTATCCTTCTGTAAGCAATTGTTGGAGTGCCGGGATCAGCTTTTTGCTCTCAAAGAGAAGTTCGGGAACTGTCCAGAATGGCCCACATCTTCATTATTTGAATGTGGACTTTACCAGGCAATCTTATCTCCCCAGAGATCAGGAGTTCGCACCGGGTGCTTTGATATCATGGAGCAGCAACGCCAGGATGAAGGCGACCCCGAAAAGTATGGCAATCGCGGTCATGTTGAAGAAGAAAACAATGGGCAGACCGAATATCTGGCCGCTCAGCATCAAAATCCCGTTGGAAGTGGCCTCCGGCACGGGGTGGGTCTTTTCGACTGCGTAGGTCAGCCCGACCGGCATGGCCGGGATGAGGAAGAAACCTAAAAGAAAACCAAACAGGCTTAAAAGCACAATCGAGGAAAGATACTGCAGTAAAAGGGAAAGAGGCACCGCCATACCGGCCGCCAGGAGCAGGAAGAATTTCCTTTTGTGGTATTTGTCGGACAGTGCAGACAGGATTACCGCCCCGCACAGGCCGCCGATCACCATCAGCCCGCCCACTATGCCAGCGGCGAGGGCCGAGTCGATGTCCAGTGGCCGGTCCTTGAATATGAAATCTATCTTGATCAGGATGGCATTAAACGCGCCTACACCTATTAAAAAGAGTCCCAGTAGGAAGAGAAAGTCGCGGTTTCTGAAAAGCGCTTTCAACCCGACGGTCATGGTAACCTTTTTCTCGGCTGCGATGGGATTGGGCGGCAGCGCGGGCTTATCTTTCACCAATATGAGATACAGGATCATGCCGATCAGGGAGGGGATGCCGTACAGATACAGGATTGTATCGATCCCCTGCTTGACCGCACCGATTTCCCGGTAATGCGCGACGATAAAATCGGTGGCGAACATGACGATCGCGAAGCCGACGAACATGGACATGGTCAGCAATCCGGACGCCAGGGCCTCTTCATTCTGCGGAAACCAGTTCGATGCCATTTTGGTAAAGGCATTGAGCACGAACGGCTGAGCGATGGCACATGCGATCATGCAGGCGAGGAGCCAGCCGTAATCCGGTGCGAAGATACGGAGAAAACCACTCAGGCCAATCAGCACAACGCCGATCCCCGCCCCTTTCTTGAGTCCGAGGTTGTCGATACACCAGGCAGCGGGGAGGCAGAAGGGGATCCAGCCGAGCATGGCCAGTATGCCCAGAAAATCAATGGCGTCGATATTGCCGCCGGTATAGACGGCAGCGGCATCCCTGGCAATAGGAGCGAATGTCATCCACATGATCTGGGACATGGCGACGTTCAGCATGAAGACTCCCAGCACGACCCAGCGGTAAGGGGATACGGATGAATTTATATTCTGCATAAAACCTCCTCTCAAAACAGCGGCATGCGCAAGCAAAACCGGGACTTCAATAATCAGGCCTTTACGCCACAGGTTATCAGCCCATCATCACAGCAATGGCGATGCCGAAGCCGACACACCAGATATTGAGAAAAGCGTTCAATATCAGGTCGCTCTTGGAGATCTTATACACGCCGTTCTGAATATTGAAGCTGAAGTCCAACACCCCCAGGAATAGTAGTGCGCCTGACCCTATCATCGACAGATTGCGGCCCACGGGTATATTTAACAATATCAATATGCCGGCCGCCAGCAGCAGTATGGCCAGCAATCCGTCCGGCAGCGGGAAGGAGTGCTCATACTCCATATAACCTTTCGGAGGATTTTTAGGCGCAAGGCCTATGGTAAAAAAGCCTATCCAGAACAGTATTAATCCGACACCTGTCAGCAGCTCAAGTATGGCAATTGTTCTCAGTCCTTCCATTTAATCACCTCTTAATATAGGATTTTTTATTCTTTTCTCCGAGCCGTTCCAGCAGCGGCCAGAGTTTTGTAACAAGCCACGGACAGCACATGATTATTTTTGAAAAAACACCGGTTAAAGCGGGCGCATATATTTCAGGGCTGCCTTTTTCTATTGCCCTGATCACGGCCTGGACTATTTTTTCAGGGCTTTGCGCATCGCCCAGGAACGTAAGCGGAGAGCCGCCGTGGGAGGCCTCATATTTCAGCATGGGAGTATCGACCGAGTCAGGGAAAATAGTCGATACTTTTATGTTATGCTTCCTCAGTTCTATTCCAAGAGTCAGGAAGAAGCCCCTTAAAGCGAATTTTGATGCTGTGTAAATCGAGCTGTAGGTTTCGGGGACAAGACCGGCGAGCGAGGAAATGGTCACGATATGTCCCTGTTTGGCAGGTATCATTACCGCCAGGACTTCCTTTGTGCAGTTGACAGCCCCCATAAAATTCACCTGTATCTGGGCGTCGATGTTTTCATAGCTGCAGTCTTCGAAAAGCGCCGGCCTGATAATGCCCGCGTTGTTTATCAATATGTCAATTTTTGAATATTTATTTACGGCCGATTCCACAAGCTTTTTTACATCCGCCCTGTCCGTGATAGCGCATTTAATAATCAGCGGATTTGAGGTCAAACCGGAGGCCGATGATTCCAGGCCGCTGTAATTTATATCTGCAAGAACAAGCTCTGCCTTTCTTCTGTCTAACTCCCTTGCAAGTGCCGTGCCTATGCCGCCGGAAGCGCCTGTTATGATAATTGTTTTATTTGAAAAGTCGTACATCGCCCCTGCCTTCACATTCAACTTAGGTTGGGGCTAATTATACGATCGGGCATTCTGCAAATCAAGTCAGGCTGGAAGACCCAAATCTACCGCCTGCCAGACCTGCTTCCCCCGCGCTACGAAGGGGTCATCCCTATTCTCAACATAAATATGCCGACACTCAAGTTACCCTTGTAAATTTTTGCTTCCGCTTTGAGACTAATCGGTCTTTAATAAATCTGTGCTAACATGACTTTATGGAGGATTATTAATTTTCACTCCGTGTATAATATACTCACGGCTACAACTATGCTGAAAGAGATAATCTATTATGCAGCAAATGTATTCCTGTCCCAATTGTAGGGCTCAGGTGGCTTACGGCCAAACATATTGCGCCAACTGCAACACGGTTTTAAATTGGCCTTCATCACCAACGCCACCTCAATACCAATCGTCGCCTGATCAGTATCCAAACCAGCGGCAGCAATTGTACCAGGCACCTCCAGGTAATCAACCGGCGGGTCCGGGTTATCAGGGCCAGGATCAGCCGCAAAACGGAGATGACAAGCCAGGGTTATTGCAGCTAATTAATAATAACCGGGGAATCATTGCGAAAATATCTGTAACTCTGATTATTGTTGCTGCGCTTATCGGCGCAGGCATTGCGCTGCAGGGTGTAATCTCGAAATGGATCGCAGCGCCGGTTGTGGCATCTTTTAATGCCAGCTCAGCGACGATCACATCGGGGCAACCGGCAACTTTGCAGTGGGAGGTTACGGGGGTAACCTCGGTGTCTATCAGCCCCGGTATCGGGACAGTTTCATCCAGCGGAACCAGGGAGGTATCTCCAGGGACAACCACTACATATGCACTGATTGCCAATAATACGTTCGGCTCTGCACGCAAGTCGGTAACTATTACGGTTACCGGTGCTCTACCGGCTATAGCCAGTTTCAGTGTTGACAAAGACAGTATCATTACAGGCCAATCGGCTACATTATCATGGAGCGTTACAGGTGCTACGTCGGTTTCTATCAGCCCCGGTGTCGGACCTGTATCCATGACCGGGACGGAAAGCGTATCACCGGCTTCAACCACTGCATACACGCTGACAGCCACCAATGACGCCGGCAATTCCACCGCGTCGGCCACGCTTAAGGTAACTTCATCAAAAGCGCCTATTATAACCACTTTCAGCGCCATCCCGGGCTCCATTAAATCCGGCGAGCTGTCAACTTTAACATGGGATATTATCGGCGCAAAATCAATTAATATCAGTCAGGGCATCGGCGGTGTTGCGTCAAAAGGTGCTACTCAGGTAGCGCCCGCTGCAACTACTACCTATACGTTGACGGTTGATAGTGATTACGGTTCGGAAACCAGGTCGGTTACGGTTACTGTGGATACATCGAGTGTAACAGGCAGGACAGGAACGGCGATCACGAAAGACCCGCCTGCTATAAATACTTTCTCCGCCAATAAGAATTCGATTACGTCGGGAGATAATATAACCTTGACCTGGGCCGTTAGT
>JAPLHJ010000128.1 GCA_026389675.1 Chloroflexota bacterium
GCTTGACGAGAACAAATAAAATGGATTTTCCTGACTACGGGGTTTAAAATTTGACTTGGAGAGGCGGAACAAATGAGGGAAAGCCGTCCCAGTCCTGACCAGTTACTGGCGCGGATCAAATCTGAGGAACAGCAGCAGAACGAGGGCAAACTGACCATTTTCCTCGGCTTTGCCGCCGGTGTGGGTAAGACCTATGCCATGCTGGAGGATGCTCAGCAGCAAAAGGATGAAACAGGGCTGGTTGTGGCTTATGTTGAAACACATGGCAGGGTAGAAACAGAGAGGCTCCTGGACGGCCTGGAAATTCTCCCGCGCAAGCAAATAGAGTACCGCGGCATTCTCATTCCGGAGATGGACCTGGACGCGGTGCTGGCACGTAAACCAAGGCTCGCGCTGGTAGATGAACTTGCACATACCAATGCCCCCGGTTCGCGGCACCCGAAACGCTATCAGGATGTGGAGGAATTGCTCAAAGCCGGGATAGATGTTTATACCACGCTTAACATACAACACCTGGAAAGTGTGAGAAATACGGTTGCCCAGATCACCAGCGTGTGGGTTCGTGAGACGGTCCCGGACTCGATAGTCGACAGGGCTGCCGAGATAAAATTGGTTGACCTTCTTCCCGATGAATTGATACTGCGTTTAAAAGAAGGAAAAGTCTATGTGCACGAGATGATTGCGCATGCCGTCAAGGACTTCTTTCGCAAAGGTAACCTTTCCGCCCTGCGTGAGATCGCCCTGAGGATTGCGGCGGAGCATGTCGAGAGGCAAACCCAGGCCTATATGCAAACACAGGCTATACAAGGTCCCTGGGCAGCGGCTGAACATCTCCTGGTATGTATCGATAGCGGCCCTCTGGCAAACAGGGTGGTCCGCAGTGCCCGCCGGCTGGCTTCCCAGTTAAACGCGGAGTGGTCTGCCGTCTATGTTGAGACTCCCGACAATATCCGGTTATCCTCCGGCCAGAGAGAGAGATTGGCGCATGCAATGCAATTGGCCAAGCGGTTGGGCGCAGATGTGCAGGAATTGCAGGGGCAGTCTGTGGCGGATACGGTCATAGACTATGCAAAAACACATAATATTACCAAGATAGTTGTGGGTAAACCACTGAAGAGCCGCTGGCAGGAGATGTTACGTAGCTCGGTCAGTGCTCAAATTATTCGCAGGAGTAGCTATTTTGATATCCACGTTATCGGCGGCAAGGGAGAACCTGTTGGGCAAGACAGGGAGTCCGATTCTAAAACCTCTATTAACTGGCGAGGTTACCTGATAAGCCTTGGGTTGATTATTATAGCCACCTTGATAGGTGTGTTTTTACAGCCCCTGATCCACCCGGCTAATCTGATTATGATCTACCTGCTTTGCGTGGTTATCGCAGCCGTCTTTTTCGGATTTGGGCCGTCCATAATGGTATGTATCCTGGGTGTACTGGCATTCGATTTCTTTTTTATACCTCCGGTCCTTTCATTCGCCGTGGCAGATATGCAATATCTTTTTACCTTTAGCGTGTTGCTTGTAGTCGGCATTGTGATAAGTTATTTAACAGCCCGTATTCGAAAACAGGGCGAAGCCGCACGACAGCGCCAGGTGGCAATATCTACTTTGTATGCGCTCAGCCGGGAGATGACCGCCGCCCTTAATGTAGAAGACACCGTAAACACGGTGGTCAACTATGTAAAAAAGACGCTCGGTTTGGATGCAGTTATTTTATTGCCGGACCCCGAAAATGACGGGAGGTTGATACATCCATTTCAGAAAATAAATTTCAATTTAGATGAAAATGATTCTGCCACAGCTTTTTGGGCTTACGAGCATCAACAAGCAACGGGGCGCAATACCGATACGCTTCCCGACGCCAGGGCCCTGTATTTGCCATTGCATGCGACGCGGAGAGCGATTGGCGTGATGGGGATATGGTTGGCCGATAGAGTTTATCAGATGCCCATACAGCAAATCAGGTTATTGGAAGCATTAGGCGACCTGGCAGCTGTAGCAATTGAACGTGCCCAACTGGCTGAAACAATGCAAAGTACATCTACCTGAAATGTGAACCTTTTTAGCCACTTAAACTTGATTAAACCTTTAGTATTAACGATTGCTTCAAAATAAAATCAGGCCCGGCCATTAAGCAGGGCTTCCCTTTTTCATCGATAAAATTCAGCGATTTAACACAACCGTAACAATTAAAGGCTAAATTGTTGGCATCAATTCACGGGAGGTTAACATGCAAATCAATTCCGGTGATACTGCATGGCTACTGATCGCTACCGCGCTTGTGATGCTGATGACCCCGGGACTGGCCTTTTTCTATGGGGGAATGGTCAGGCAGAAGAACCTGCTTTCCACCCTGATGATGAGCTTTGTAATGCTGGGGCTCATTTCGATATTATGGGCATTTTACGGTTACAGCGTCAGCTTTGGGCCTGATTTCAAAGGTCTGTTCGGGGGACTGCAATGGGCCGGCCTGATGGACGTGGGCATGGAACCCTCCAATATTTACGCTACTACCATACCGCACTTCCTCTTTATGATGTTCCAGGCAACTTTCGCCATCATCACTGTAGCGCTTATCACCGGCGGTGTGGTGGAGCGCATCAGGTTCAGCTCCCTGCTAATATTTTCAGCCATCTGGTTCACGGTCGTCTACTGCCCGATAGCACACTGGGTATGGGGAAGCGGCGGCTGGCTGGCTAACCTGGGAGTGCTGGATTTTGCCGGCGGTACAGTAGTGCATATCAATGCCGGATTCGCCGCGCTGGCTATAGCGCTGGTCCTCGGCCCCCGGCGCGGCTTTGAAGAGAGAGAGGCAATGGAGCCCAACAGTATTCCATACGTGGTACTGGGTACCGCCCTGTTGTGGTTTGGCTGGTTCGGCTTTAACGCTGGCAGTGCGCTTGCCGCCAACGGTCTGGCCGCCAGCGCCTTCGCCTCTACCAACTTTGCCGGAGCTTCCGCAGCCATCACCTGGCTTATCCTCGGCTGGATACACCGCCGGCCGTCGGTACTGGGCGTCGCCACAGGAGCAGTCGTAGGACTGGCTACCGTGACACCGGCCTCAGGATTCATACACCCGATGGCCGCCATACCTATCGGTATAGGGGCAGCCGTCATTTCCTACTATGTCATGCTCTGGCGTAATAAATCTAACCGGATAGATGAATCACTTGACGTTTTTGCCTGTCACGGAGTGGGAGGCACGGTCGGTATGATTGCAACCGGGCTGCTGGCCACGTCTGCCATCGGCGGTAAGTCAGGTTTGATAGATGGAAACGGAGCACAGATATTAGTTCAACTATTGGCCGTTGCCGTTACCGCCTGTTATTCATTCGGCGTCACCTGGGTCATAGCCAAGGTGATTGATGCCACTTTTGGCCTGCGCGTCCGGAACGAGGAGGAGATGGTGGGATTGGACATATCACAGCACGGAGAAACGGCTTACGGGGGATTTTCATAAGCGGGGCCATTTTTCGCGGTTTTTGCCGGTTTAGGGACGGGGGATGACGGATTTTTCGTCATCCCCCGCGGTTTTTCTGATTTTTTAGACTGTTTTTCGACAAATTTAATCTGTTTGTAACATTTTCCGGTTAAATTAACAGCATAAATCAGTAAAGGAGGAACAATTTGGCATCTGAGAAA
>JAPLHJ010000129.1 GCA_026389675.1 Chloroflexota bacterium
CTTGCCCATCAAAGCCTTGCCCACCGGGGATTCACAGGAAATTTTCCCGTCAACGGGATTGGCTTCGGCCGTTCCCACTGTCGTATAACGGTCGATTTTACCGTCCTGGTTTTGAATTAACACCGTGTCACCGAGTTCTACAACGCCGGGTTGGCGCGGGCCTTCAATTATACGGGCGTTGAGGATAATATTTTCCAGTGAACTTATCCGGCCTTCGATAAAGGCCTGTTCATTTTTAGCATCTTCATATTCGGCGTTGTTCTCCGTCCCCCCCATCTCCCGCGCCCTCTTGATTTTATCGGCAACGTCCTGACGGCGCACTGAGATGAGCTGGTCATACTCAGCTTTTAATTTATCAAGGCCTTCCTGAGTGATATCGAATTTTTTCTGATTCATGGATATTACCTCCCAGCTTGCCGGATATAAAAAACTGAGAGTCGGAATAACTCTCAGCGTTCGCACTGCCTTTGCATTATTATATTCCGATGCAACCGGGAAGTAAAGAATGATATAATATCTGCCGGCTAAAATTCAGGAGGAACCATGACTAATTTGCAGATTGCAGCTTATGATCCCTGCGGGAAGACAGCTTTATGCGCCGGGATCGGAAAAAAACTGGTCAATTCCGGTAAAAAGGTGGGATATATAAAGCCAATTCACGTAACAGGCCGGGGCAATAAGGACGAATGCCTCGACGCAATTTTTCTGAATGAGGCCCTTGAATTAGGCGAGAAAAAAGAGCAGTTGTGCCCGCTGCACATTTCGCAGGCAGAATTGTGGCGCAGCCTTTCCGAGGATGCCGAGAATTTCTCCCGTAAATTAAAAGAGGCTTGCGAAAAAGTTTCACAGGGCAAGGACATTGTGATTGTTGAAAGCCCGGGCGCAATAAAGGATGACCAGGTTGCCGCCCTGGCATGCTATACCCTGGCCGAAGCGATAAATGCCGGGGTTATCCTGCTGATCTGTTACTGCTCAGATTACAGGGAAGCGGAGATATTACAAATAGCTCAGAAATTGGGCGGCAAACTGGTAGGGGTTGTCCTTAACCAGGTACCGGTATCAAAACTTACCTGGGTGCGCGATGAATGCGTGGAATACTTCAAATCAAACGGTGTTAATGTACTCGGGGTGTTGCCGGAATCCAGGCCGATGCTGGGTGTAACTGTGGAAGAGTTATCACGGACTCTCGACGGAGACATCATATTATTTAAGGATAAGGCAAACGACCTGGTGGAGAACGTGATGCTGGGTGCTATGTCGCCGGATTCCGCCAGGGATTATTTCAGCAGGCTGCGCAACAAGGCGGTGGTTACAGGATATCAGAGGGCCGACCTGCAGCTTGCCGCCCTGGAAACTTCCACAAAATGCCTGATTGTGACAGGGCAGAAACCGTCCGCGTCCGTACTGGTTAAGGCGGAAGACAAGAAAGTGCCGGTTATGGTGGTTAGAAAGGATGTCGGAGATGTTGTCCGCGGGATTGAACAAGCATTGGCGGCTGCCGGGTTCCATCATCCGCAAAAGCTGCAGGCCATGAGCGCCATGCTTGATACCGGATTCGATTATAAAGCATTTAATACCGCCCTGGGCTTGAAATAACGGGGTTAATCCGTCCCAGTGCCAGCTTCTGTGGATATAATCTCCAGTGCCCTGTCGGCGTATTTAGCCGGCACCTGGACCTTTACTTGTCCCAGGCCGTTGACCGTCAATCCGTACACACTTCCGATGCTTTCATATTTAAATATAGCTATTATGCCTTCAACCTCCAGCCTGCCCCTGATTATTTCAGCTTCGGGTTGTCCCATAGCCCGGTAGATTGTTACAAGTTGGTCGCCCGCTTCCATGATATATTGAGAATAAGCAAATAAATAAGCGCTGTCAATATTGACAGCGCTTATTTAGATTTTATAGTCAGTTAATCTGTAAACTTATTTGCAGATCTTGCATTTGGCCAGCAGGTTGTTCTGCAGGCACCAGGTGTTAGCGACACACTCGGGATGCGCGCAACCGGTGATGCCCCAGTCACCGCCGCCGATGCTGGAAGTGCCCCTGTGGTTCATCATGCTGTTGTTAATGAGAGACCATGTGCCGAGGTCGGCAGCAGACCAGCTCTTGCCGGCCATGGAAAGGCTCTTGCCCCAGCAGCCTGAGCATTTGGAAGTGCCAAGGCCGGCCGTGGTCGTATTGACCGGGCATTTGCCAGCGCCAACACCACACTCACCTGCTAAATAGAGGGAGGTAGGTGGGGTGGCCGGAGGTAAGCAGTTATTCTCCGATGTACAAGCTGTCCCAAGGCTTCCAACCTGAGTGTTGCAGTTGCTGCAGCCGCCCAAGCATTGATTGAGATCGCAGCCTGTGGGCCTCGGGCAAGCGGAGGTATTGCATACGCCAGGACAAAGCTTGTCGGGGCCGCAAAGGCCGGCCAACCTGGTCATGGCGCTAGTAGGAGTCCTTCCCCAGTGCTCGAGGTATATCTTCCATGAGTTCTGGTTATTTTCCCATTTAACTTTGTCCCAACCGGTGCATTTGCCAAGATCGGCCGAGACAGTGGCCGGTATCAAAACCAATGATAAAGCCACCACTAATGCTACGAGGGTTCCAATAATTCTCCTCACTGTATACGCCTCCTTAAATATGGAATTTGAAGGCATTTTACAAGGTCGTTTAAAGTTTGTCAATAGCCGCTGCGGTTCATTTTCTTGAAATTGGTCAACATAAAATATAAAATTACGCTCTGTTTACCGGAAATGAAAATAATTTTGTTATGCTGTTAAGTTAACAAGCGGGAGGAAAATCCTTTGGAAGCCCTGGGGAAACACCTTTTATTAGAATTAATAGACTGCGACGCCGGTTTGCTCAACGATATCGAATATTTAAGAAAGGTTGTATTTGATACGGCGCGGCAGATCGGTGCGACGGCAATTAAGGACTCTTTCTACCAGTTTACTCCGCAGGGAGTCAGCGGTGTGCTTATCATAGCCGAGTCACACATATCCATACATACCTGGCCGGAGTACAGCTTTGCAGCGGTGGATGTTTTTACCTGCGGAGACGTGATCGACCCCAAAAACGCGATAAAACCTTTCGTTGAGAAATTAAAGGCCGCCTCTTCGTCATACATAGAGATGAAGCGTGGCACGGGGAATGTAGTAAGAGAGGCAGTTAGCTGGAAATGACCAAACCCGATTATTTCAACGCGAAGGAGTGGCTCATAGATGAGCTGTCCGAGGACCTGGTGCAAATACACGGGATCAAGCGCGTCCTGCATGCTGAGACCACAAAGTTCCAGCATGCCCAGATAA
>JAPLHJ010000170.1 GCA_026389675.1 Chloroflexota bacterium
ACAGGAAGCGCTGATAAATTCCGCCAAGCATGCCAGGGTACCTTCAATGCAGGCTAAAATAGCCTATCTGAAGGATAAAATTGAGGTGAATGTAGTAGACCGTGGGGAGGGTTTTGACCTGCCGGCGAAAATAAGTTCCCTGCCGAGGGATGGCAAGCTGGGACTGGCGGGCATCGCCGAGAGGGTGCAACTGCTGGGGGGCAGGTTGGAGATCGATACTGGCAAAGGCAAGGGCACCAGTGTTAACGTGGAAATACCGCTGTGAACAAGCATTGTCATGCGAGGCCGCCGCAGCGGCCGCGGCAATCTGTCCCGGGAGGTTAGATTGCTTCGTGACTGCGTTCCTCGAAATGACATTTTTGGGTTAGAGAGCGGACTTGAAGAAAACCGCGGCCAGCGGTGGGAGTGTGACGCTGAGGGAGAAGGGCCTGCCGTGGAAATCCGCGGGGCCGGCCTGCAGTCCGCCCAGGTTCCCCTGCCCGCTGCCGCCGTAGTCTTCGGCATCGCTGTTGAATACTTCCTGCCAGAAGCCGCCGCGGGGCACACCCATGTGGTAGCCCTGGCGGGGCAGGGGTGTGAAATTGCAGGCGATAAGGAAAATATCCTCTGTTGAGCGGCCGTGGCGCAGGTAGCTCACCACGCTGTGCAGTGAATCGTTGCAATCGACCCATTCGAAGCCGGCCGGGTCGAAATCCAGTTCATGCAGAGCGGGTTCGCTGCGGTAAAGGCGTGCGGCATCGCACACCAGTTTCTGCAGACCGCTGTGAGGAGGGTACTGCAACAGATGCCAGTCGAGGCTTTTCTCGTGGTTCCACTCGCTCCACTGGCCTATCTCATCTCCCATGAAGAGCAGCTTCTTGCCCGGCTGAGAGAACATAAATGCCATGAGCAGGCGCAGGTTGGCGAATTTCTGCCAGTCATCGCCGGGCATTTTGCCCAGCAGCGAGGACTTGCCATGCACGACCTCATCATGTGAGAGCGAAAGCACGAAGTTTTCAGTGTAGGCATAGAGCATGCGGAAGGTCAGCCTGTCGTGATGGTATTTACGGTGCACCGGGTTTTTAGTGAAGTAATCGAGCGTGTCGTGCATCCAGCCCATGTCCCATTTCATCCCGAAGCCCAATCCACCGATGTAGGTCGGGCGGCTGACCATCGGCCAGTCCGTGGACTCCTCGGCGATAGTCTGTACATCAGGGTAGTTTTTATATACTTCCTCGTTGAAGCGGCGCAGCAGGGAAACAGCCTCAAGGTTTTCCCGTCCTCCGAATTGGTTTGGTAACCACTCCCCCTTTTTTCTTGAATAGTCCAGGTAGAGCATTGAGGCCACGCCATCCACGCGCAGTCCATCGATATGGTACTTGTCCAGCCAGAAGAGGGCGCTGCTGAGCAGGAAGCTGCGCACCTCGTGGCGGCCGTAGTTGAAGATATAGCTTTTCCAATCGGGATGAAAGCCCCTGCGCGGGTCGGCGTGTTCGTAGAGATGCGTGCCGTCGAAGAAGCCCGGCCCGTGCCCGTCGGTGGGGAAATGCGATGGGACCCAGTCGAGGATCACCCCTATATTATGCTGATGCAGATAGTCCACCAGGTACATGAAATCCTGCGGCGTGCCGTAGCGGCTGGTGGGGGCGAAATAGCCGGTCACCTGGTAGCCCCACGAGCCGTAAAAGGGATGCTCCATCACCGGCATCAGTTCTACGTGGGTGAAGCCCATGTTGGCGATGTAATCAGCCAGTTCGGCGGCCATCTCACGGTAGCTCAGCGGGCGGTTATTTTCCCCGGGCACCCGCTTCCATGAACCGGGGTGCAATTCGTACATGGAAATGGGGGCATCCAGGGCGTTTACATTTTTTCGTTTGGCCATCCATTCTGCATCCTTCCATTCATAGGAGAGGTCCCAGACCACGGAGGCCGTTTTAGGCGGCTGCTCGCAGTGGAATGCGAAGGGGTCCGCCTTGTCGGCGCGGTGCCGGTTCACGCGCGACTCGATATGGTATTTGTACAGTGAGCCGCTGCTTATGCCGGGTATAAAGCCCTCCCAGATACCCGACCCTTCGCGGGTACCGAGCCTGAAACCCTGCTTCTCCCAGCCGTTGAAATCTCCCGTGACGTAAACTTGCTTGGCGTTGGGCGCCCAAACGGCGAAGTAAGTTCCGTCAACTCCTCCGGCGGTAACCGGGTGCGCGCCCAGTTTATCATAGAGGCGTATATGGCTGCCCTCGTTGAAGAGGTAAAGGTCATCGCTGCCCAGCAAACTGAAGGATTGCATGTTCTAATCTATAGTTAAATACGGTATTAGGAGGGCGGGCTTTTCTTAATCAGGGAATTTAAAACCTTTTTCCGTCAACAGCTTTATACAGGCGTCGACGGCCCTCTCGTCGTAGAGCCTGCCGCGGTTAGCGGTTATCTCGTCAAGAGCCTTATCCACGCCCAGTGCGGGGCGGTAGGGACGGTGGGATATCATAGCCTCGACGACGTCAGCCACAGCTATGATCCTGGCTTCCAATACTATATCATCCCCTTTGAGGCCCGCAGGATAGCCCGAGCCATCCATCCTTTCATGGTGCTGGACGACAATATCGGCGATGGGCCAGGGGAACTTGATGGCAGCGATAACATCATAGCCTGCGGCGGCGTGCGCCCTGGCCAGTCCCATCTCAAGATCTGTGAGTTTACCAGGCTTGCTGAGAATTTCGGAAGGCACATAGATCTTGCCCACGTCGTGCAGCAGGCCGGCCACGCGCAGCGGCTGTTTCCTGGCATCGGGCAACCCCAGTTCATCGGCTATGGCCAGCGCCAGGTGGGTTACGCGCCTCTGGTGGCCGGCGGTATAGGGGTCACGCAGCTCGCTCATCATGGCTATGGCATCGATGATGCTCTCCAGTGAGGATCCCAACCTTTCCAGCGCTGACCGGAGCTCCTCTTCGGCCTTCTTGCGCTCGGTTATATCGCGGATAACGCCTTCGATGCCGGCAGGTTGGCCGTTGGCATCGCGGTAGATGTGGCTGTTAGCAGCAACGGTGATAATCTGTCCATCGGCCCGCCTGAGGTTCACTTCCAGGTCAACGACTTCGCCTTTAGCCTTTATCAACTCAAGTATGCGCGCCCTCTCCCCGGGGTTCGCGTATATATCACGGGCCAGGTTCTTGCCGATGACCTGCTCGACCGATTCCACGCCCAGCATGCGGGTTATCGCCGGGCTGACCAGGGTGATTATTCCTTCATTATTTGTGCGGTAGAGCACGTCGTGCATATTTTCCACCACTGTGCGGTATTTCGTTTCGCTCTCAATCAGTAGTTTTTCCAGCTGCTTGCGCCCGGTGATATCCTCGGCAATGCCGTAGACGCCGATTATTTGTCCATCAACGATGATCGGGGTGCTGGTGATATGGATATCGATCCTCCTGCCGTCCTTCGCTATCATAACAGCCTCGTAGGATTGGGGTTCCCCGTTGAGTGCCCTGGCGTAATTGCGTTTAACGGTCTCCAGGTATTCGGCTGCCATCACATCGGCGAAACCCATCTTGCCGATATCTTCTTCCGAGTAGCCTGATATCCGTAAAGCCGCAGCGTTGACGCTGGTGTAGTTCCCCTGCCGGTCGAGCGCATAAACCATGGCGGGGTTGTGCTGGAAGAGCGAACGGTAGCGCTGCTCGCTTCCCTTCAGGGCAGTTTCCGCTAGCTTTAACTGCGTGATATCTTGGATCACCACGCTGAACCCGGTCAGGTGGTCACCTGTTTTTAATGGGTTGGGCGTGGTGAAAAGCCATATAGTGCTGCCGTCCTTGCGCACTCCCCGGAACTCCAGGGTGGGTAACGTTTTGGAACTTATTACGGCTTCAAAGAAATCTCTGGCAATCCTCTCTCGTTCATCAGGGTGTATGAAGTCCAGGAATTGCTTTCCCAGCACTTCGTCCCGGCTGTAGCCATACATATCGCACAACCTATCGTTGACGAATATAAGGGTGCCTGCTTCATCAGCAATTGCGATACCTGAAGCTGACGTATCCACTATGCTGCGGTACTTGGCCTCGCTCTGCACGATTTGATTTTCCATCTGCTTGCGCAGCGTGATGTCGCGCTGTACCGCGATAACCAGTTTATCACCGGCCAGTCCCGCCAGGCGCAAATGGGTATCCACGATAAATGTGGAGCCGTCTTTGCGGATATGTATCGCCTCGGAGGATAATTCCCCCTTTTCCAGCAGTTGCCGGTGGCGTTCTTCCAGCCCGGGCAGTTCCTCAATCGGGACCAGTTGGCGCATGTTCATGGCCAGCATCTCATCCAAGCTGAAACCGCGAATGCTGCAGGAGGTCTGGTTGGCATAGATGATTTTGCCGTCCAGGTCGTAGGCTATGATTGAATCGTAGGCTGAATCGAGCAGGGCCGCCCGCCGTTGGATGTCTTTCTCGGCTTTCACCCTGTCGGTAACATCGCGGGACAGCCCGCGCAGGCCGATTATCTCGCCCTTTTGGTTGCGCAAAGGGTAAATGGAATCCTCGAGGTAAATCCGGCTGCCGTCCTTGCGTATATTGCTCATTGGAAACCAGCGGCGGGGGATACCCGTGTTGAATACGCTGGAATAGGCTTCGACAATCCTCCTCCTTTCCTCGGGCGGCGTGTAAGCCTTGTAGTTAAGGCCGAGCAGCTCTTCCCGCGAGTAGCCGGACTGGTGGCAGACCACATCGTTGAAGAAGGTGTAATTGCCCTTGGTGTCCAATTCGTAGTAGGCCTCGTCCATCTCCTCGAGTATGGTGCTGTACTTCTCCTCGCTGCGGCGCAGGGCCTCCTCGGCCTGCAGGCGGGCAGTGACATCGCTGACGAAATTCAACGTGGCCGGCCTGCCCTCCCATTCAATGGTTACGGCGCTTAACTCTATCCAGATAACCTGCCCATCCTTCCTGACAACCCTATAATTGTTCATGCCGGGGATGACCTCACCTTTCAGCCTGCGCTGGTGACGCTCAATAACAACCGGCAGGTCATCGGGGTGTGTTACCTCGGCGAAAGGCTTGCCGATAAGCTCTTCACGCGTATATCCCGTTACCTCGCTGGCTCGTTGGCGCTTTCCACCAGGAGGCGGTATTTCTCCTCACTCTGCCTGAGCGCCTCCTCGGCAAGCTTGCGCTTTGTGATATCGGTAAGGAAATCCAGTGTGGCTGGCCTGCTTTCCCATTCTATCCTTACCGCCCGTATCTCTACCCAGCCCACACTGCCATCTTTGTTAACCACGCGGAACGGGTAGACTTGCTCGAAGGCTTCACCATTGAGGCGGCGCAGGTGCCTTTCCACAACCATCTGCCGGTCATCCGGGTGGATGAGGTTTATGAAGGAGATTGACAGCAGCTCCTCTCTGCTGTAACCGGTCATGTCAGAGGTATTCTGGTTGGCGAGTTTTAGCAGACCGTCCTGTGCCACGATGATGGCCTCGCCGGCGTTTTCTACTACCAGGCGGTATTTCTCCTCGCTGGCCTGCAGCGCCTGCCTGGAGGCAATGCGGTCGATGATAACGCCGATATCGGCAGCAATGGCTTCCAGCGAATCACGGACGACGGCGGGCATGCTATGCTCTGTATGAGAGAAGATGCCAAGACTGGCTATGACCCGCTCTTGGAACAGCACAGGTATGGTTGCATCGAAGGTAATGCCCTCAGGCTTTAGCTGCTCGTCAAAGGGTGGTGTGAATTCCTTGGCCTTAGCATATAAAGGGCTACCCTTTTTGATAAGGCGGGCATCTGCGGAATCAGCTTTCAGCACCGAGTAATGCTCCAGCAAATATGCCGAGCCGCCGTGGTAACACGCGGCTTTGAAATCCCCGCTTTTTTCATCCAGAACATAGATGACGCCCAGATCGAAGCTGGAGATATCAATTGCCGCCGCCAGGCAATGCTTGAGCGCCATCTCCATGTCTATGTGGCCGGCCAGCTTTAAGGCCAGGTCGCGGCGTATCCTTCCCCTGGCCTCGGACTGGCGGTGCTCGGTGATATCCACGCAGGCGCCGACAGAGCGGACGATCCCGCCTTCCGCATCGCGGATTACCAAACCGCGGTCGATCCAGTTGCGGAATGAACCATCCTTACGGATAATACGGTATTCCACATTGTACGGTTCCCCGGTTTCGGCATGTCTGTTGAGTGCTGCCATGACGCGGTCGTGGTCATCCGGGTGCAGTGCGTTTTCCCAGGCTTCCAGCGTGCGTGGGAATTTTCCAGCCGGGTAACCGAGCATGGCGTCGATATCGCCGTACCATTCCACGTGGTCGCTGCCGATATCCCAATCCCAGACGATGTCGGTGGTGCTCTGCACGGCCTTGCGGAATAACTCCTCGCTCTGCCGCAGCGCCTCCTCAACACTTCTACTACCTGTTATCTCCGCCTCGAGATCCTGTATCCTTTTCTCGAGCTCTTGTATCAGGCTATGGTTAAATAGATTACCCTGGGCGTCCTTCCCTGCCTGATGCCTGCGTCCGCGCTTTTTAGGCGGGGGCGGGACAACGGGCAACTCTGCCGGCAGTGCTTTCATCACTGGCCCCGTTGCCTTTCTTCTGCGTGGCACTGAAGCTTTCGGTTTCTTTTTTTCAGTCACATCACTTACTCGTAATCCCCTATATATTCTATGTATTGCCAGGTTGTGTCAAGTCAGGCCGTATTTATAAAAGCAGTATTATTTATTGCATTTTCTCGTGTAAACCGCGGCGGCCTGCATATGTTATGTTATAATAATTTTACATGTGGGGGAGTTATGGCTATCAAGTATATTAAAGAGCCTGAGTTAATTGACCCCGTGATGATTGCCAGCTGGCCTGGCATCGGCAATGTCGGGATGATCGCGGTGGACGTACTGCGCAGGGTAATGCGGGCCGAGATGATGGCCTACATCGAGCCGCAGGATTTTTTCTATCCCAGCAGGGTTATCATCCGCAGCGGTGAACTGGTGGAACTCGGCTTCCCTTCCAGCGAATTCTATTTCGCGCGTAACGAAAGGCATGACCTGATTTTTTTCGTGGGGGAGGAGCAGCCGGCTGAAGGGGGAGGAGTCTATGCAACGGGCAGTAAGGCCTATGCCATGGCCAACCTGGTGCTGGACGTGGCTCAGAAATGCGGCTGCAAGCGCGTTTATACTTCGGGGGCTGCGGTGACGCCCATGCACCACACGGCGAGGTCGCGTGTCTGGGCCGTGCCGAATTGCGCGGAGCTTTTACCGGAATTTAAGAAGTATGATAATGCTGTGCTGATGTCCGACGTCGAGGGCCGGGGTGGAGAGGGCAACATTACGGGACTAAACGGCCTGCTGCTGGGCATAGCGCGCCGGCGCGGCCTGGAGGCTGTCTGCGTTATGGGAGAAATACCCGTTTACCTGCAGGGCTTTCCCTTCCCTTACCCCAAGGGTTCCAAGTCTGTGCTGGAGGTGCTGGCCGCTGCCCTCGGCATGTGGATAGATATGGAGCGGATCGACCTTATGGCGCAGGACAGCGAAAATGAGCTGACCGGCCTGTATAA
>JAPLHJ010000270.1 GCA_026389675.1 Chloroflexota bacterium
ATAATTGAACGGCTCAACCAGGTTTTGCGCTCCCCATCAGGAGAGCCAACCACTTATTGGGTCGACAAGACTCCGTGCTGGGAGATGTGCCATTGCCCTGCCCAAATCCGTGAAGATTGTCCGGCCACAAAGTACCAGTTTGTCCCCTGCTGGCAGATCGAAGGGACGTACTGCAAGCTCGACGACTACGGAGAAACGGGCGCTGATACGAGCATATGCCAGGTCTGCCGCGTATATAAGAAATATGGCGGCGGCAAACCAATCGAATTGAAGCTATTAGGACGCGGAATTGATAGCTCGTTAAAATCTCTGGAAAGGGCTGCAAACATTGACTTTACTATCCGCTAATAGTAGAATATTTGTTTGGTTGTGCACTTTCACCATGGGAATGGGGTCGCTGGACTTCATTCCCTTTTTTAATGTTTATATCCTGATTTAGGAGGATTTTTATGGCAAAACAGAAGGCAGCACCCGCATCTACCACTGACACCGGGAGAGGTTTCGCCGGCAGGGCATTCCAGCGCATACAGGGCATCATCGATGATACCGGCGGACAGGCAGGCGCCCCCATCCGAGTTTTGCAGCAGGCGCAGGGAATTGTCGGTTACCTCCCCCCCACCGTGTTGAAGACAATCTCCAGGGATCTAAAAATACCCCTGAGTGAGTTACATGGTGTCGTCACGTTCTACAGCTTTTTCACGATGCAACCCAAAGGCAGGCACGTCATCCAGGTATGCCTGGGTACAGCCTGCTACGTGAAAGGCGGTCAGGACATACTTGATTTATTAAAGAAGGAATTTGGACTGGAACCCGAGGGAATTACGCCGGATGGCAAATTCTCGCTTGAGACTGTGCGTTGCCTTGGCTGCTGCGGCCTGGCGCCGGTCATAGCTATCGGTGACGACATACACAGAAAGGTCAAACCCGGCCACGTAAAAGATATCCTGAATATGTACCATTAGGAGGTAAAAGAAGTGCCTAAGATAACCTCTATTGAAGAGTTAGCCAAACTTAAAAAAACCGTGGAACCCAGGCTTAAGATCCGCGACGACGCGGATTTAAGCCATTTCAAGTCTTCCCCCGAGATTTGCATACAGCAATGCCGCGGTATGGGCTGCACCGCCGCCGGTGGAGACAAGGTAACCGAGCTTTTCGAGGAACTACTGAAAAAGAAGGGCATGGAAAGCAAGGTGACCATAGTGCGGACTGGGTGTCTCGGCCCGTGTGAAATGGGTCCGACGGTTATCGTCAATCCTGGCGATATCCTTTACGTCAGGGTCAAGCCTGAGGATGTAAAAGAAATATTCGATAAACACATTGTGAAAGGCGAGATAGTGGAAAGGTTGGTCTACCACGATCCGACCACCAACAAAGCTATACCGGAGCGCCTCAAAATCAATTTCCTGGCCGACCAGGAATTCCGCATCCTGCACAACAACGGAATCATCGACCCCTGGAATATCGAGGAGTACATAGCGCGCGGAGGCTATGAAGCTCTGGCCAGGGCTCTTTATAAAATGAAGCCTGACGATATACTTGAAGAGGTCAAGAAATCCGGGCTCAAGGGCAGGGGAGGCGCAGGCTTCCCCACCGCTACAAAGTGGGGCTTCCTTAAAAGTTCACCGAGCACCGTAAAATACCTCATTTGCAACGGCGACGAGGGCGATCCCGGCGCATATATGAACCGCGCCGTCCTTGAGGGCAACCCTCACTCTATCATCGAAGGCATGGCGCTGGGAGCATACGCAGTGGGCAACGTCAAACAGGGGTTCGCGTACATACGGGCGGAATATCCCCTGGCAATTGAAACTCTGAGCGCGGCCATAGCGCAGGCACGTGATTATGGCCTTCTCGGCAAAAATATCATGGGAACCGATTTTGAATTCAACCTGGATATCTTCCCGGGCGCAGGCGCTTTCGTCTGCGGCGAGGAAACGGCGCTGCTAATTTCCATCGAGGGCAAACGCGGCATGCCGCGGCAGAGGCCACCGTTCCCCTCCAACAAGGGACTTTTCGGAAAACCATCGGCCATCAACAACGTTGAAACCTGGTCAATTATCCCCAGGATTATCCGTGAGGGTGCAGATTGGTTCGCCAGCGTCGGCAGTGAAAAGAGCAAGGGCACCAAATCATTCAGCCTGGTAGGTAAAGTCAACAACGTCGGCCTTGTGGAAGTACCCCTCGGCACCAGTCTCGGCAAGATCGTCTTTGACATCGGAGGCGGCATTCCCGGAGGCAAGAAATACAAGGCCACACAGATGGGCGGACCTTCCGGCGGCGTAATTCCGATTGAACATGTCAACGTACCCGTAGACTATGAATCAGTAACCGCCCTCGGCGCCATTATGGGTTCGGGCGGCCTGGTGGTGATGGACGAAGACAGCTGCATGGTTGACGTGGCTAAATTCTTCCTGCAGTTCACCAGAGACGAATCCTGCGGCAAATGCGCGCCCTGCCGTGCCGGCATCCCCAAGCTGCTGGCATTGCTTAACAAGATCACCAGCGGCAAAGGCACTCTTCAAGATATCGATACAATCCTGGAGCTTTCGGAGATGATCCAGAAAGCTTCAATCTGCGGCTTGGGCCAGACGGCTCCTAACCCGGCGATTTCGACCATCCGGCATTTCAGAGAAGAGTACGAAGCGCATATCATCGATAAGAAATGCCCCGCGGCACTGTGCCAGTCACTTTTCCGGGCCCCCTGCCAGCATACTTGCCCGGTTGGTCTCGACGTGCCCGGCTATATATCTCTGATTAAAAATGATAAACCTGAGGAAGCATACAAGCTTATTATGCAGCGGTTGCCGCTGCCCATGACGGTCGGCCGTGTATGCCCGCACCCCTGTGAGAGAAAATGCCGCAGGGGACAGGTGGATCAACCTATTTCCATCCGGCACCTCAAGAGGTACGCTTCAGATTACGCTTATGAGCACGGCCTCTCGTACACACCGAAGGTCAAAGCGGCCAAAGCAGAGAAAGTAGCAGTTATCGGCGCCGGCCCTGCCGGCCTGGCTGCTGCCTGGGACCTCACGGTTGAAGGATATAAAGTGACCGTGTTCGAAGCCCTACCGGTAGCCGGCGGTATGCTGGCCGTAGGTATTCCCGAATACAGGCTGCCGAAAGAGATTCTCAATAAAGAGATCGACAACATCAAGAAGCTGGGCATCGAGATAAAGTTGAATAGCCCGGTTAAGGATGTGGATGCCCTTTTCAAAGAGGGCTTTAAGGCAGTGTTCATTGGCATAGGCGCACATAAGGGCGATAAAATGGGCATCCCCGGCGAGGAACTCGAGGGTGTCTACGATGCAATAGAATTCCTGCGCAACATCAACCTCGGCAAAGACACCAGAATCGGCAAGAAGGTGGCAGTTGTCGGCGGTGGCAACTCCGCTATCGACGCCGCCAGGATTGCCCTGCGCAAAGGCGCCGAAGAGGTGCACATCGTCTACCGCAGGGAAAAAGCCGACATGCCGGCCGAGGAAGAGGAAATCTCTGCGGCTGAGGAAGAAGGCATTAAGCTCCACCTCTTGACTGCCCCGGTCAAAGTTATCGGTAAGGCCGGTAAGGTAGCGGGTATCGAGTGCAACAAGATGGCCCTCGGTGATTTTGACAAGAGCGGCAGGCGCTCACCCAGGCCCATAACAGGATCCGAATATACCATCGAGATAGATACGCTTATCGAAGCCATCGGCCAGAGGCCAGATACAGACTCGCTCAAGTTAGGCAGCACTAAGACAGGCAAGGGCGGGACCCTGGTGGCGGATAAAAGGACCCTGGCAACCGACCAGAAGGGAGTTTTCGCCGGTGGCGACGCCTTCACCGGACCCTGGACCGTCATTGAAGCCATAGCATCAGGACAGCGGGCTGCTTCATCGATCAAAAGGTTCCTCAGCGGCCAGGACCCCGCACCCAGGGTTGACAGGCAGGATCCCGAAGATTTCACATACTCTAACGTACCGCCAACCGATGCGGAAACCGCGGAACGCGCCAGGGTTGGCATAGCTGAGATCAGGCTGGCAGACAGGAAGACTTCCATGAAAGAAGTAGTCATTGACTACACGGCCAAGGAAGCCAAAGAAGAATGCAGCAGATGCCTGAGATGCGATATCGGATAGGAGAATAGGCAAATGAGTGAAATAACATTAAACATTAACGGCAAACAATGTAAGGGCAAACAGGGCGATAGTGTCCTGGATGTCTGCGTGGCCAATGGCATCGATCTTCCTACCCTGTGCCACTATAAAGGCCTCACCGATGTCGGCGCCTGCAGGATGTGCCTGGTTGAGATCGAAAAGGAAAGGAACTTCGTTCCAGCCTGCACTCATCCCGCCAGTGACGGACAGGTTGTGAAAACCAGCAACGAGAAACTTGAGAAATACCGCCGCCTCATCCTTGAACTCATGTTTACAGAGCGAAACCACCTCTGCGCGTACTGCGTAGACAGCGGAGACTGCGAATTACAGAGCCTTGCATATAAATACCAGATGGACAACACGAGGTACCAGTACGCCTGGCCCACCCAGGTAACCGACTCGTCAAACCCATTCATAGTCATGGACCACAACCGCTGTATCCTATGCGGAAGGTGCATCAGGACCTGCGATGAGATAACCGGCGCGCATGCCCTCGACTTCGGCAAACGCGGCTGGAAAACCAATGTTTGCGCCGATATCAATCAGCCGCTGGGCGAATCATCCTGCATCTCCTGCGGCGGGTGTTTTCAAGCCTGCCCGACGGGAGCTATATTCTCCAAGGCCAGCGCTTACCGGGGCAAGCCTGTAGAATGCACTATGGTGGAATCTACCGGCGCCATCTGCGGCGTCGGTTGCGATATAAAGGCCCTGGTCAAGAATAACAGGGTGGTCAGGATCGATAGCCCTGATATGACAAAGCCGCGCGGCCTCCTCTGCGAAATGGGCAGGTTCGAACCGCTTTACGATTCAGCAGAGAGGGTGATCACCCCGCTGAAGCGCAACAGCAAAGGGCAATTAGCAAGCTGCTCGTATGAAGAAGCTTTCGAAATCATCGCCAAAAAGTTTGGCGCTTCAGACAGTGTTGCAGGAATAGTCACAGGAAAGGCCAGCAGCGAGGCTCTCAAAGCCCTGGCTGAGCTCATGGATAAACTGGGCAGTAAGCTTGTAGACATCCTGGACGGCGATGACTGCCGGACAGTTTCACAGGGCATAGCCAGATTTGACAGCAAAGCCGGCCTGGATATGGAGGCCAAGCTTGAGGACATCCTCACCGCTGATTGTATAGTAGTGATCGGAGCTCACCCGACCAAATCACACCCGGTTATCGGTTCCTATATTATGCGTGCAGCTTCCAAAAACAAAGCCCAGCTTATCGTACTTGACCCGCTGCGCAACCCGTTCACATTCCGCGCCAGCGTTTGGTTGAAGCCGCCCGAGGGCAAAAAAGAGCTTACCGTGAAAGCGCTCGGCAAAGCAATCCTGGATCATGGTCTTCCCAAGACTGCCGGAGATAAAAGCAAGTTCTCGGCGGACTTCAAGGAAGTTGACGTTAAAAAAGCCGGCAAAGACCTTGGCATCGATGTCCACGATATCACCAGGGCCGGCCAGCTTTTGGCAGAATCCCAGAACAGCATTATCATTTATGGTAGCGGCATACTGGAATACAAGGATGCAGACCTGGTAGCAACGATACTTAACCTGGCTGCACTTACAAGCGAAAAACCCAGGGTTATTTCTTTGAAGCGTTATGGCAACAGCCGTGGCGCCTGGCAACTTGGACTGGGTAATCCCAAAGGTCCGGTAGCATCGGATTTAGCCAAAGGCAAGGCCAAAGGGCTTTACCTGCTGCTGGCTGATGATCTGACAGAGTCTCAGGCTCTCACCGACAGCATTAAAGGAGTTGAATTCACGGTAGTTCAGGCCAGTTACTTCTCACCTGCTACCGCCAAGGCAGATATCGTCCTACCTTCACTGCTCTGGACTGAATCGAAAGGCAGTTACACAACCCTGGACGGCGTAAGCAAGAAAACTGCGCCTTTGGTAAAAGCACCTGCAGATATCAAGACAGATGCCGATACTTTGCAAGAAGTTGCGAGGCACCTGAAAAAATAAAGCCCGCAAGGAGTGTACAAATGGCGAAAGTAAAAGTAGCTACGGTTTGGTTAGAATCATGCGCAGGATGTCACATGTCGTTCCTGGATGTTGACGAATTCATAATCGACCTGACGAAACTGGTAGAGTTTCGCAGGAGCCCGATAACTGATATAAAGGATTTCACTCCTGTTACAGTCGGCATAGTTGAGGGCTCGGTAGGAAATGAAGAGGAAAAAGAGGTGATCGAAGAGCTGCGCCGAAATTGCCAGATACTGATGGCGTTGGGCGATTGCGCATGCTTTGGCGGTGTTTGCGCGATGCGCAACACTTTAAACAAGGAGGACGTGCTGAAGCGTGCCTACATAGACACTCCGAGCACGTATAACGGTAAAATTCCGGTTTCACCCGGTGTACCGGCATTGCTCGATAAGGTTTATCCGGCAAATCAAATAGTTAAAGTAGATTGCTATGTGCCGGGCTGTCCGCCTGAACCTGAGGCAATTAAATACGGCCTGACCGAATTGCTGGCCGGCAGGATACCGGTAGTACCCAGCAATATAATGCGCTTTGATTAAAGAGGTGAAATATGGCAAGTAGAACAATTGAAATTAATCCTGTTACCAGGGTCGAGGGCCATGGAAAGATTACCATCCAGCTCGACGATTCCGGCAACGCTGTTTCGGCTCGTTTTCACGACACACAGTTCCGCGGATTTGAAAAATTCTGCGAAGGCCAGGTCTTCCAGGAGATGCCGAATCTTACGCCCAGGATATGCGGTATTTGCCCGGTCAGCCACCAGCTTGCTTCCGCTAAAGCCTGTGACGCAATCCTCGGCAAGGAATTAACCCGTCCGGCCAAGCTTCTCAGGGAGCTATTGCATTTAAGCCAGTATATACAATCGCACGCCCTGCATTTCTTCCACCTGGCCAGCCCCGATTTTCTGCTTGGCTTTGATTCAGACCCAGCCCTCAGGAATGTGGTAGGGCTGATTGGAGCTGATCCCGCGCTCGCTACCGAGGCGGTCAAACTGCGCAGCCTCGGCCAGACTATTATCAAGAAATTGGGCGGGAAAAAAGTGCACCCCAACGCTGCCCTGCCCGGTGGCATGACCACTGCCCTGAAAGCCGAGGACCGGGATTACTTCCTCAAACAAATCGACTGGGCACTGGCTGATGCGCAGCTTGCAATTAAGATCTGGAAGGATTACGTGGCCGCCAATACCAAGGCCGTTGACAGCTTCGCCAATTTCCCCTCGGCTTATCTCGGCATGGTTGACGAGAATAATAACCTGGCGCTTTACGATGGCAACCTCCGCCTGGTCGACTCCAAGGGCCTCGTCCTGGAAGACCAGTTTAATCCTGCCAATTATCTGGATATCATCGCCGAGCATGTCGAGGACTGGTCATACATGAAATTCCCCTTTTATAAGAGCCTCGGCTACCCCGGCGGTATTTACCGCGCCGGACCTCTGGGCCGCTTGAATGCCTGCTGCGGGATTACCACGCCCCTGGCCAATGCCGAATTCAAACTCTACAAGAAGATGAGCCACAATGGACTTGTGGAAGGCAGCATGTATTATCACTACGCGCGCCTTATCGAGTTGATTTACTCTATTGAAAAGACCCGCGAACTCCTCGAGGACAAGGACATTACATCAACAGACATCCAGGTTACCTCAAATAAATACAACGAGCAGGGCGTCGGCGTGGTTGAAGCCCCGAGGGGCACACTTATACACCACTATTGGGTAGACGAAACCGGCAAGATAACGGGCGTCAACCTGATCGTCGCCACCGGCAATAATAACGCCGCCATCAACCGCTCGGTTTATGAAGTGGCCAAAGACTATATTAAGAACGGAAAGGTTACCGAAGGCATCCTGAACAGGGTTGAGGCTGCTGTACGCTGCTATGACCCATGCCTTTCATGCTCGACCCATGCCCTTGGGCAAATGCCGCTGCTCATCCAGTTGCGGTCTGCTGATGGTCAAATCGTGGGCAGAATCCAAAGTTAGAATCTGCATCATTTGAGGCAGAAGGCGGGTTACAGAACCCAGATTTGTAACCCGCCTTTTCTTTTGCTATCTTTTCAACATGCTCTGCACGATAATCATCGAGGGAAAAGAGATCAGGGTCAAATCCCATTCCAATCTGTTGTGGGCGTCTCTCGATAACGGCTTCTTCATCCCCAATCTTTGCAGCATTAGGGATAAACACCAGCCCTACGCATCATGCCGCCTTTGTTTCGTTGAAATTGGAGGCAGGCCTGAACCGGTTACAGCCTGCAGTGAGAAGGTGCATGATGGCATGGACATAAAACTTGCCGGTCCAAAGGTAACCAGGTTGCGCCAGGTTGCTTTTGACCTGCTGTTAAGCAACCACAAGCTTGACTGCGCTCACTGTGTCAAGAACCACAATTGTGAACTGCAGAGAATTGCCCGTGCCGAGCATTTTAAACTGCGAGGCAGGCGCTTTAACAAGATCGATTTAAATCTGCCACCCGATGACAGCCATCCTCTGATAAATTTCGACCGCAACAAGTGCGTGCTGTGCGGCAAATGCGTATGGGTTTGCCAAAAGCAGGGCAGTTCTGTTTTGGATTTCGCTTACCGCGGTATAAAGACCACTATTTCCACTTTCGCCGACAGGCCATTATCTGAAACGGAGTGCAACTCGTGTCTGGGCTGTACTTCAGTTTGCCCGGTCGGCGCTCTATATCTCAAGTCACTCCTGCCAGGCGCCCGGGCCAATTAAGGGCACAAACCTGCAGCCACCCAACTTCTCCACCCTGTTCCCCGATTTTCTCAGGGTAACCCGCAGGAGTTCCTGCTCCCATCTTGACCCCACGGGGATAACCAGCCTGCCCCCCTCTTTAAGCTGATCCAACAAATCCTGGTGAACCACGGGTGCGGCAGCGGTCACCAGGATGGCATCATAAGGCGCGTTAGCCGGCCAACCCAGTTTTTCTCCCGCCGCTCCGATAATAATATTCCTGTATCCAAGTTTCTCCAGAAGGAGCTTTGCGGATTCCGCCAGTTCCGCTATCCTTTCAACGCTGTAAACCGAATTAGCCAGCTCAGCGAGCACAGCAGTCTGGTACCCGCTGCCCGTACCCACTTCCAGTACCTTTTCGCATCCCTCAAGCTGAAGAGCCTGAGTCATCAGTGCCACAATATAAGGCTGCGATATTGTTTGACCACATCCGATGTTTAAAGGTCTATCATCATAAGCTGAGGATTGCAGTTCCAAGGGGACAAATAACTCCCTGGCGACACGGGAAAGAGCGGGCAATATGCGTGGATCTTCGATGCTATTACGCAGGGAATCAATCAATGTCTGCCGCGCCCTGGCAAAATCCACCGGCTTAGTGTCCTATGATTTAAGCGCAGGCACAAACGTCAGTATAACTAATATCAATATGAGTACACAGGCAATTATGCCGATGCGCACCAGGTCGGACTTAACGTAATCGTAATTTTTGGCCTGAAAGGCCACTGTTGCCGCAAGCGGGGCGGCCTTTTTGCTTATCGCGCTTGCAGGCAGGCTTGCGGCGCCGATGCTTGTAACCTGTTGACCCGCCTTACTCTTTGTTTTGATTTTACGTGATTTTTTTGACATGTATATTCTCCTGGATCATTATTATCACTCAATTTCAGGGGACTTTATATTTTAGGTACCGTTTAAACATTTACGTCATACCTGCTTGTATGCTTTGGTTGTGGACACATGGGCATGACCCAGGACTTCCTGGATTGAATGAAGGTCAGCCCCGTTATTGAGCCTGTGTACCGCATAACTGTGCCTGATTGTACGCGGTGTAACTTTCGATGAAAGGCCAGCCGCATCCGCGTAGCCCTGCACGATCTGCCAGAAGCCCTGCCTTGTCAACCTGTCGCCCCTCTGGTTTAAAAATAACGCCTCCTGCTTGTCGCTGGTCAGCAGCTTTATGCGCACTGATGCTATATATTCGCGCATCAAGCCTTGAATGCGCTTATCAAGAGGAATTTTCCTCGAGTGTCCCCTCATATTGGTGATGTTAATGCAACCCCTGTCAAGGTCCACGTCATCAACATTTAACGACATTAATTCACTGGCTAATAGTCCCGTGGCATACAGCAACTCGAGCATTGCCTGATCACGCCTGGCGTCTATGGTAGGCAATCTGCCTGTTTCATCCAGCAGTTTCTTTATTTCAAGCACCGATAGAGCCTGCGGCAATGACTTATTAACCCTGGGAGCAGAAAGCTTGGGTGATAGGTCGCTATCCGCCATTCCGCGCTCGGTCATAAATTTAATAAAAGTCCTCGCCGCAGCTACCTTCCTGGCAATCGTTGATACGGTATAGCTCTTCTCCCTCAGGCTTAGCATGTAAGAAGTCAGATGCTCTTCACTCAGCTCCACACCGCCGGTAACTGCAACATCCCGGCTGGCAATATGCGAGATATGGTCTGCCAGCTGGCTAAGGTCGTTATGATAAGCATCCAAAGTATTTTTGGAGCACTTCTTCTCTTTAGCCAGGTAGTTTAGAAATAACGTTATGTCTTCTTGCATTTCAAACGCACTATTTTAACACAAATCACGACTCGTCAAACAGGAGATTAAAAAATCCTCACAATTTTGTTACGCGGATATTTCGATGCTAAAATTCACAGGATGATGTTAGACCCGCGCATAAAGTCCTATTTGGCCATATTGCCGGCACAACCCGGCATTTACATCTTCAAGGACGCCTCCGTAACCGGGTCAGGAGCTACTTTCAGCAGTCGTCAACCCTCCCTGAAAAAACCAGGCAACTGGTTGAACGTATCGATAAGATTGAGTTCGTGGTTACCGAAACTGAAATCGCCGCGCTCCTGCTTGAATGCCAGCAAATAAAAAAATACCGCCCGCATTATAACGTACTGCTTAAGGATGATAAAAGTTTCCCCTACATTAAGATTGATATCAAGAATGAGTGGCCGACGATCAGCATAACACGACGGCGCTACAACGATGGAGCCAAATATATAGGGCGTGTACCCAGCGCATGGTCGGCACGGCGGACTTACGATTTTATAAAAAAAATATTTCCCCTGCGATCATGCACTAAAGTCTTCACGGGGCAAGAAACGAGGCCATGCCTCAAGTATCATATCCGGCGCTGCCCGGGTCCATGCATCGGGGCCATCAGCAAAGCTGAATATGGCGAACTTGTCAGGAAAATCATAGCTATGTTAGAAGGTCAGGAGGAAATAGTCCTTCATGAATTAAAGAGGAACATGCTGGAAGCTTCACAATCTATGAAATATGAAAAGGCCGCACAGATACGCGATCAGGTACAGGCAATTGAAGCGGTTATCGCCAGCCATAAAATTCCTCTTAATATCCGTGGTGAGCAGGATGCCATCGCGCTTGCCCGGGATGAAAGCACGGCATGCGTCAGGATTTTTTCGGTAAAGGACGCCAAACTCGGGGGAGATGAGCATTTTATTATGGACGATGTCAGGGATGAAACTGACGCCTATCTGCTGCAGACTTTCATGCAACAGTATTACTCTTCGATTGAGCACATACCCGGCCTTATCCTGCTACAGTCTCAAATTGATCAGCCTTTGCTGGTCAGTGAGTGGTTAAAAGATAGGAAGGGATCTTGGGTAGAGCTAAGAGTGCCCGTGAAAGGAGCAGGACTGCGCCTTATCGGGATGGTGGCGGAAAATGCGCGCCAGCAACTGGAGATTTATAAAGCAGGGCAAGCGGCGCGCCCCGAGAATTTGCAGGTACTTTCAAACTTAAAAGACTTACTCAAACTGCCGGGGATTCCGCACAGGATAGAGGCCTTCGATATATCCAACATACAGGGCACAAATGCTGTAGGCAGCATGGTAGTATTCGAAAATGGCGCTCCACGGCCATCGCTGTATCGAAGGTTCAAGATCAGGTCAGTCCCGCAGTCCGATGATTACGCCATGATGAGAGAAATGCTCAAGAGGAGATTCGCAGTACATAGCGATAGCTCCGGCAAATGGTCAGCGGTGCCCGACCTCGTACTCATCGACGGTGGTAAGGGTCATCTCCACGCGGCCGGTTCCGCCCTGCGGGAAGTTCAAGCCGCTGATACGCCCATTATCAGCCTGGCCAAGGAAAATGAAGATGTATTCCGACCCGGAATCGCTACAGCAGTACCGATATCCAAACAATCGCACGAACTCCACCTGCTGCAGCGTATCAGGGATGAGGCCCACAGGTTTGCAGTCACCTACCACAGGAACATCCGTTCCAAAAAAAGCAGGGAGTCAGCCCTGGACTCTTTACCCGGCATTGGCCCGGCACGGAAAAAAGCGCTGGTAAAGAGGTTCGGCTCTGTCCGCAATCTGAAGACCGCTTCCATCGAGGAACTGGCATCGGTAAAGGGGATTAACCGCGACCTCGCAAAAAATATCCTCGATTTATTATCTGAATAGCCTGTATTTTAGGTTACCTCATCGAGGTCTAATTTCATCCCGTCCCTCGCCGCGATCACCCTGACACCTGTATCCTCACTGACTTTGCTCTCAATCTCCCACGGTTTGACCGGCCACATGGTAAGCCCGAAATGGGTCAGTACAGCCATTTTCGGCCTTATCTCCTTAATTATCAGTTCCGCATCCCGCAGTGAAAGGTGATCGACGGGAAGCCTGCTCTCAAGGCTAAGCACGTTGATAATTACAAGTTCGGCCTTATAGTGGCCAGCCAGATCATCAAAAACCCTGGTATCTGTTATCCAGGAAAATTTATGCGCTGGAGTCCGGAATACAAACCCGTAAGTTTCCACCTGGTGAATGTGCTTGACCGGCGTACTGAACTCAACTCCACCTACAGAATACTGCTTCCCTTCCTCCAGCAATTCAACTTTTTGAGGATATTTCTGCAGGTAGGGAAATATTACGGCTCCATTATTAAACGCGTCTGAGGGAGCAAACAAACATCCCCTCGGTTTCCAACCCCCGTCGGTCATCGCCTCAATCATCACATTTATGTCAACAGAATGATCGAGATGTTTGTGAGAAAGGATGATGGCGCTCAACTGTGGAGGTTCACATTTGTGTTTGATGGCATAAACCAGTGAACCCGGCCCCGGGTCCAACAATATCTGTGTGCCGCCAAGGTTCATCCAGGCCCCACCGGTTGCTAACAGTTGTTTTGCAACTGTAAATCTTGCT
>JAPLHJ010000109.1 GCA_026389675.1 Chloroflexota bacterium
GATGAAGGCGTACTGGTCGGGCTTGGTCAGCGCGATGTACTCGGTCTCGCGTGTGAAGGAGGGGAACTTGAGGGTCTTGAAGAGGTCGACACTTGCCTCGAGGTCCTTCATTACCTCGCCCTCCAGCTTGTCCTTGATCCACTTGAGCTGTTCCAGGCTGGGGAACTTCACGAAGCCGCCGGCTACCTGCGAGATGGGGTGGGTCTTGCGTCCGCAGAGTATATCGGCCCAGTCGTTGCCGAATTTTTTCATGCGTAGCGCCCGCAGCACCACGTCGGTATGTGTGGCGGCCAGGGGAATAACACTGCCCACGCCTAAGAAGTCCGGGGCGATAAGGAAATAGGTGTGCAGGATATGGCTGGTGAAGGTCTCGGCGTCGAAGAGCGTGTCGCGCAGCAGTATGGACTGCTCGCTGAGCTTGACGCCGAAGGCCGCCTCGGTGGCTGCTATGGACGCGTTGGCATGCGCTACTGCGCAGATGCCGCAGATACGCGGCGCGATGAAGTTGACGTCGGAATAGCTGAGTCCTCGCAACATCGATTCGAAGAAGCGGGGCGACTCGGGCACTTCCCACTTGCATTCCTCGATTTTGCCGTCTTTGGAGTTGACTATTATATTGCCGTGGCCTTCGATGCGGGCTACGTGATGGACTGTGAAATTAACTTCTTTGGTTGCCATTATTTCGAAACCTCCAGTGCTCCATTGAAGAGCTTGAACTGCATCATCATGTCATCCATGGTCAGGCCGTATTTTTTCAGAATTTCTTTTTCCGAGTTTACATTGGGTTCGTCCACCAGGGCGCGGCAGCCCCAGCATTTACGGCCTCCGGTAACGCAAACTGCGTTGCAGCCGCCCCGTGTGATGGGGCCGAGGCAGAATTCACCGCGCTCAAAGGCGCAGATGTTCTCCGCCAGCTTGCATTCGACGCAGACGGGGTTGTGGCACTGCTCGAACTTCTTGCCGGTCAACAGGCACTTGACTAAGCTGATGACCTCGTTGCGGTTGGGCGGGCAGCCGTGGAGGTGGACATCGACCTTGACGTAGGCGCTGGTGGGCCTGGTGGGTATGGTCGAATAGAGCTTGGCGGAATCTCCGTAGACCACCTTGAGGTTCTCCTCCATGGAGAAGCGGTTCTTGAGGGCGTTGACACCGCCCGTGCAGGAGCAGGCGCCCAGGGCTACCAATATCTTAGCCTTCTCCCTGATTTTCTGAACCCGCTCCACGTCCCGGTCGGTGGTCTGGCTGCCTTCGATGAAGGCGATATCGTAGTCGTCGGAGTGGTCGGAGCTGGCCTCGCGGAACTCCACGATATCGACCGCGCCGATCAGGTCCACTATCTCCAGGTTGAAGTTGAGCACTTCAAGCTGGCAGCCTTCGCAGCCGGTAAAATCGAAAAATGCGACTCTCGGTTTCATTTATACAGCCTCCTTCAGTGACTTGACCTGGGCATAGGTGAAGACCGGGCCTTCCTGGCAGCAGTACAGGCCGTTTATCTGGCAGTGGCCGCACTTGCCGACACCGCATTTCATCCTGCGCTCCAGGGACATTATGATATGGTCGTCGGCCAGGCCTTTCTTGAGGCACTCGGCGATGACGAAGCGGTACATGATGGGCGGGCCTACCACGATGGCATAGGTTTTCTTGGGGTCGAAGGATATCTTGGGGAAGAGCGTGGTAATAACGCCGACGTTGCCCTTCCATTCGTCGTCGGGCACGCGGTCCACGGTCTCGAGGAAGCACATGTCCTTGCTCTTGTCCCACTCGGCCAACTGGCCGATGAAAAGCCTCTCCTGCGGTGAGCGGCAACCGAAGAGTGTATTGACCTCGCCGAAATCGCTGCGCTTGTCCATGACGTAGTTTATCAGGGAGCGCAGCGGGAAGAGGCCGATGCCGCCGGCCACGAAGAGGATATCCTTGCCCTTGAGCGTATCGATCGGGAAGCCGTTGCCGAAAGGCCCCCTGATGCCCGCCTTGGCGCCCTTTTCCAGCGTGTGAAGCTTATTGGTGACGCCGCCGGTAGCCCTGACCGCCAGTTCGAAGGAACCTTTATGCGTGGGCGAGGAGGTCACCGAGATGGGGGCTTCGCCGACCCCGAAGATGGATACCTCGACGAACTGGCCCGGCTTCTGGCCGAGCTCCTTGCCGTCGTCGAATTTGAACTCAAATACTTTCTCCCGGTCGCTCAGCTTCTCCACGCGGATCAGTTCAGCCGTGCGCGGGAGGTGAATGGATTGCTTCGCTGTGAGCTGCATAACCATTATTTTGCCTCCTTGAGCAGGTTGTAAGTTTCAGCCGGGCTGGCGATCTCGGCCAGGCAGGCGCTTCCACAGCGTCCGCAGCCCACGCAGCCCAGGTACTTGTATCTTTCCACCAGGTACTTGCCCTTGCGGTACATGCGGTGGCGGAAGCGCTGCTCCTTATGCTCGCGGAAATTCTCGCCGCTGGCTACGCTGGCGAACTCGGTGAGCA
>JAPLHJ010000177.1 GCA_026389675.1 Chloroflexota bacterium
TATAAGGACAAAGATATCGTGCTGATAGATACGGCCGGCATCCGCAAGCGCGGCAAGACGGGTACGGGACTGGAGTATTACGGGCTGGTGCGCTCACTGCGCGCTATTAACCGCTGCGATGTTGCCCTACTGGTTATGGATGCCAGCGAGTTTATTGCTGCGCAGGATACACATATAGCCGGCTATATCAAGGAAGCCTGCAAGGGTATCGTGCTGATAATAAACAAGTGGGACCTGGCCAAAGCCGACAGCCAGGATGATTACGTTGCACTGGTAGATAAACGCATGAAATTCATCGCTCATGCGCCAATTTTGTTTATATCGGCCATAACCGGCCTGGGTGTGAAAAACGTGCTGCCCATAGCGCTGGAAGCCTGGAGCGAGAGGCAGAAGCAGTTGCCCGATAACGTCATCGACAGGTTGATAAAGGATGCGGTTGCGGCGCATGCGCCGCCGCCTAAAGGAACCAAGAGGCTGCTGGTCTTCCGGGCTTTCCAGGGGAGCTCCAACCCGCCTTCCTTCACATTCCTGGTCAATGACCCGCAATTAGTGCATTTCTCTTATGAAAGGTACCTTGAGAACAGGCTACGCCAGACGTTCGGTTTTTCCGGCACGTCGCTCAAGATGATTTTTAAAAAGGCCTCTAAAAAAGGTGGTAAAACCGGAGGACAGGTCCCGTGACTATAGTTATGAAATATTTGATTATTGCCGTCGGCGCCTACCTGCTGGGGGCCATCCCTTTCGGGCTGATCATCAGCCGGAGGATGGCAAACGTGGATATCCGTGAACACGGCAGCGGCAATATAGGCGCTACCAACGTGTTTCGCATACTGGGCACCAGGCTGGGCCTGATCACCGCCCTATTCGACCTGTCCAAAGCCGCGCTGGCAGTCCTGCTGGCCATGTTCATCATCGGTAATGACCCCTTGATGGTGGCCGGCCGTGATATACACGTGCAATTTGCCCAGATACTGGCTGCCATCTCGGCGATGGTGGGGCATAACTGGTCGGTTTACATCAAGTTTCAGGGTGGCAAGGGCGTAGCCTGTTTCTTCGGCGGCTTGCTGGTGATCAACTGGATGGTCGCGCTCATCGGCATTGCGGCCGGGATAATCATCGCCCTGACTACGCGCTATGTATCACTGGGCTCTATGCTGGCGGCGGTTTGTGTGCTTATCGCGCTGGTCGCGCTGGCGCTGCTGGCGGTCTCGGCGCCGGTATATATAGTTTACGGACTGCTGGCAGCCGGGCTGATAGTCTTCCAGCACCGCAGCAATATCACGCGGCTGCATTCAGGCACGGAACTCAAGCTGGGCGATAAGAGCGCTAAAATTGAATTATAAGCGAAGGGCCCGTTAGTGGCATCGTTTAACCCAGGTGCTGAAGCAGGTTTTCATCGGGCCTGGCGTATTCAGAAGCTTTTGGCAGGCTGGCGCTGAGCTCCTCCAGCAACTGCCTCTGGCGCTGGTCGAGCTTGTCGGGCGTCAGTATTTTAGCGATCACTATCTGGTCTCCCCTGTTCTTCGAATTAAGCCGCTGAAAACCCTTGTCCTTGACGCGGAAGACCTTTCCATGGTGCGTGCTTGCCGGCACCTTGAGGCTGAATGTACCATCCATGGTGGGTATATCTATTGTGCAGCCGAGCGCGGCCTGGGCGAAATTGAGTGGTAGAGCCATAACGATGTCTGAATGGCGCCGTACGAAATATTTGTGGGGTTTTATCTCGAAACGCACGTAGAGGTCGCCGGGTGAACCCCCGTAATAGCCGGCCTCGCCTTCGTGGGACATCCTCATCTGGCTCTCCTCATCCACCCCCGGCGGGATGTTAAGCGAGATCCGCTTTTTTACCTTCTCACGGCCCTGGCCTCGGCATTGCTGGCAGGGTGAACTGATGATCGTGCCCTGCCCGCCGCAGGTGGAGCAGGTGGATGTCTGCACAAAGCGGCCGAAGATGCTCTGCTGCGTACGCCGCACCTGACCTGCCCCGTTGCAGTCAGGGCATTTCTCAGGGTTGGTACCAGGCCGGCTGCCCACGCCCTTGCAGGTGGAGCACAGCTCAACCCTGGAGATTTCCACCTCCCTGTTTGCGCCGAAATAAGTTTCTTCAAAAGTTAGTGAAACCTTGGCGCCGATATCCGAACCCTTGCGCGGTGACCGCCTCTGCGAAGTAGACGCAGTTCCACCGAAGAAAGCCTCGAAGATATCCCCCAATCCTCCGAATTCGAAGCTGTCGAAGCCCATGCCTCCGCCGCCGTTGCCGGGCGCCTGGCCGGTGCGGTCATAGAAAGCCCGCTTTTGCGGGTCGGAGAGTATTTCGTAGGCCTCGTTTACCTCTTTAAACCGCTCGTTGGCCTCGGCGCTGGCATTGCGGTCAGGGTGGTATTCCATGGCCATGCGGCGGAAGGCCTTTTTGATCTGCTCATCGCTGGCATTGCGCGGCAGCCCCAGCAGCGAATAATAATCCTTTACAGGTGTCATACAAAAAACCTCAATTTATTAGTATAAACAATTGCGGATTGACGAATCAAATTTCAGCTACGGAGTTGCGGAATGGGGGTGTGACGACGGGGCGGCGTAAGATTTGAAACGATTTTGAAATAAGCTGTATGATTAGATGCCTATGATTGAAGAGATCAGGAAGACGCTGGCGGCCCGCAAAAAAATATCTATTGTAGATAGTAGCCTTACTGATTCAGCAGTTTTGCTGCCTATCTATCAGAAACACGGAAAATGCCATATTATTTTCACCAAGCGCACTGACCATCTGACTCACCACAAAGGGCAGATATCCTTTCCCGGGGGCGGCCGCCACGAAGACGATAAAACCATGCTGGAGACGGCCCTCAGGGAGAGTTATGAGGAGATAGGGCTGAAAGAAACGGATGTGCAAATACTGGGCGAACTGGATGACGCTGCCACGGTAACCTCGCTGTACAGGATTGTCCCATTCGTAGGCCTGATACCGTATCCCTACGATTTTAAAATTGACCGGTTTGAAGTTGACGAGGTGTTTGGCCTCCCGCTTGAAGGTTTGTTAAATAATGCCAACAGGCAGGAGGAGGA
>JAPLHJ010000164.1 GCA_026389675.1 Chloroflexota bacterium
AGCTCTACCCGATGCTGGTCGTGGCCGGCACTGCAATCGAGAGGTGGTATGCGGAGGGCAGGTATTCACCCTACACGATGGATGAGCTTACTGCCTTGCTGGCAGATATAAAGGCGATGGTCCCGGGATATGTGCGCGTTCCACGCGTGATGCGGGACATACCCACCAGATTTATCATTGCGGGTTGCCGTGACCTGGCCCTCCGCTCCAACGTACAGGAGGCGATGAAAAACCGGGGACTGCAATGCCAGTGCACCCGCTGCCGGGAGTACGGACACAGGCGGCGCGACGGCTGGCGCATCGGGCAGCCATCCCTTCACCGCTATGAATACGCGGCATCAGGCGGCAGGGAGATATTCCTGTCCTTTGAAGACTCTGGCGGCACGCTTTTCGGGCTCCTCAGATTGCGCATCAGCCCGGATGACATATATCCGGCTATGGTGAGGGAGATCCATATTTTCGGTTCAGAGGTGCCGCTGGGGGACCAGGATGACCGTGCCGCGCAGCACAAGGGACTCGGTTCACAACTGCTGAAAGAGGCCGAAAGGATTGCCCGTGAGGAGAATTCGATAGACAAAATAGCGGTCATAAGCGGGGTGGGGGCCAGGGACTACTTCCGCAATGCCGGCGGTTACGAATTAGAAGGGCACTATATGACAAAGTCTCTAACATAACCCCGTCACGGGTAAAGATGGCAGGCCGCGTAATGTCCGGGCACAACTTCCCTGAAGGCGGGCTCTGCCGCCCGGCAAATCTCCATCACCCTGTGGCACCTGGTGTGAAAACGGCAGCCGGCCGGCGGTTTGAGGGGGGATGGCATGTCGCCAGTGAGCAAAATCCTGCTACCGCCACCCCGCCTTAAGCCGGCCACGGCAGAGAGCAGGGCTTCAGTGTAAGGATGCAACGGATCCCGGAATAACTCCTCCTTATCCGCCAGTTCGACGATCTGTCCCAGGTACATCACCGCCACGCGGTCGGCTATGTATTTTACCACCGCGAGATCATGGCTCACGAACATATACGATAGCCCGTCCTCGTCCTTGATATCCATCATCAGGTTAAGTACCTGTGCCTGCACCGATACGTCCAGGGCGCTGACCGGCTCGTCCGCAATAATCAGCCGGGGGTCCATGGCCAGCGCGCGGGCAATGCCGATACGCTGGCGCTGGCCTCCGCTGAATTCATGCGGATACCTCTCCGCGAAGCCTGCCTCAAGACCAACCTTCTCCATCAGGCGCGCCACTCTACGGCCGCGCTCGCCGGCGCCGCTGACCCCATGCACAATCAAAGCCTCCCCGATTGAATCACCCACCGGCATACGCGGATCAAGCGACGAATCGGGATCCTGGAAAACGATCTGTATTTTGCCCCGCAACGTGCGCAAATCCCGCTTATTCAAGGAAAGCACGTCAGTCCCCTGGAAAGAAATCTGCCCGCCCGTGGGCTCTTCCAGCCGCAGTATCGCTTTGCCGAGAGTGGATTTACCGCATCCCGATTCTCCCACCAGTCCTAACACTTCGCCCTCAATAATATCCAGCGAAACACCGTCTACAGCTTTTATCTCCCCCAGCGGCCTGGGTATCAAACCCGAGGTTACACGGTAGTATTTCTTGAGATTTTTGATCTGTAAGAGCGGAACCTTATTGATCATGCTATGAAAGCTCCGGCGTTATCGTATAGATGACAGGCAACTTTATGAACACCCGCTATGTTCACCAGCGCAGGCTCAGTTGAACGGCAGACATCCATCACATCCCTGCAGCGCGGGTGGAAGGTGCATCCCTCCGGCAGGTCGATGGGATTGGGGGTATTGCCGGGTATGGAGGGCAACCTTTTGAGATCCGTGGATATATCCGGAAGACAGGCAATCAGGCCTCGCGTATAAGGATGGGCAGGATCAGTGAGAATAGTCTCAACCGGCGCTATCTCGACAACCCTGCCGCCATAGATAACGGCTGCCCGGTTGCCTATCTCGCGTACCAGCGACAGGTCATGCGTGATGAAAATTATGGACATGTTGCGCCTGGTTTTCAGCTCTTGCAGTATGTACATGATCTGTGCGCGTATGGTGACATCCACCGCCGTGGTAGGTTCATCGGCGACCAATATTGCCGGATCGCAGGAAAGGCCCATGGCGATCATGGCCCTCTGCTTCATGCCGCCGGACATCTGGTGCGGATACATATTCAGCGCATTTTCAGCCTGGGGGATATTCATCTCCTCGAGGAGCAGCCGTGCTTTCCTGCGGGCGTCTGCCCGGCTATGCCGGCCATGTGCATTTATTTGCTCCATTATCTGGTCACCTATGGTAAAAACCGGGTTCAAGGCGGATTGCGCATTCTGAAAAACCATGGCGATATCCTTGCCCCTGACCCGCCTGATCTGCTCCAAAGGACAATTCGTCAGGTCAATTCCGGCGAACATGACCTTGCCGCTGACAATTTTTCCCGGTGGGCTGTCGAAAAGCCGGAGGAGCGAAAGGGCGGTAACTGATTTACCGCAGCCCGATTCACCAACCAGGCACAGACATTCGCCCTGCCTCAGATCAAAATCCACTCCGTTGACAGCCTTTACTATCCCCCGCCGGGTATAGAACCAGGTTTTCAAGTTGCTTACTTCCAGTAAAGTGTTCATTGTCAATCTATTTTCACCATTGCACACAAATCTTATACGCTGGCCTTGGGGTCAAAGGCATCACGCAAACCGTCCCCGAAAAAATTAAAGGAAAGGACGGTCAGGAAAAGCATGATGCCCGGCTCGACCGCCACCCACCAGGCGGAATCCAGGCTGTGCTGACCGGTATTGAGTATCGTGCCCCAGCTCGTGCTCATCGGGTCGCCAAGCCCTATGAAGCTCAGTGATGCCTCCGCCATGATCACACCGGGAATGGATAGCGAAGCCATCACGATGATAAGGCTGCTGACATTGGGGATGAGATGGTTGAAGATCACTCTCGTATCGCTGGCCCCCAGGGCTTTGGACGCGGTGATAAAATCCCTTGTCCGCAACGACAGCGCTTCGCTGCGTATCAGGCGCGCCGCCCCGGTCCATCCCGTCAGTCCGATGACCAGTACGATAATGGCCAGGCTGGGCCCGAAGATGAAGACAATCAGCACCAGCAGCAGGAAGAAGGGGAAGGTCATCATGATATCCGTGAAGCGCATCAGGGCATTATCCACCCAGCCACCCAGGAAAGCGGATAATACGCCGAGAAAGGTGCCCAGGAATATGGCTATGCCAGTGGCCAGCAGCCCTACCAGCAGCGATATCCTGGCGCCGGAGACCAGCATGGCCAGCATATCGCGTCCCTTGCTGTCGGTACCCAGCGGGTGCTCGGGGCGCCCTGCAATTACCGTAGTGGTTATCTCATTGGTTTTTATATCGTAAATCGATTCCTGTATCGAGAATCCCAGTGGCGGCAGGTTCAGGATATTGAAATCGGTTTTCTGCGGGTCCTGTACCAGCAGTGGGCCGAAAATACCTGTCAAAACAAGGAAACCGATGAATCCCAGGCCCACCAGTGAAAGGCGGTTTTTCTGCAGCCTTTCCCAGTAGTAGCTGACCAGGCGGTGGCTGACCTGGAAAGGTCTGCGGGGCTTGGCGCCCTGATTTGATATTAATTCAGTCATATCTAATCCTCGGGTCGAGGTAGGTATAGATAAGATCGGTCGCCAGGTTGATAAAAAGCACCATAAAAGTGCCGATCAGCGTTACCGCTATAACCACAGCATAATCGTTGGCAAAGATAGCGTTAAAGGAGACCTGTCCCAGCCCGGGTATGCCGAAGACTATCTCGGTAAGGTAAGCACCGCCGAAAACAATGCTGCCCAGGTCGAACATGATGATGGTCACCAGGGGCAGCACGGCGTTGCGCAGCACATGCTTGCCTATCACCGTCCTCTCGGATAACCCCTTGGCGCGCGCGGTGGTAACAAATTCCTTGCGGAGGTTATCCAGCATGGCCGAACGCGTATAGCGCACGTATCCGGCCAGCTCCCCTGTGCCCAGCGCCAGCACTGGCATGATCAACTGCCGCAGGTTCTCCAGCGACCAGATTGGGTAACTCGTATCGTAATAAGTCTTGAAAACACCCAGGTAGACGGCGAACACCATTATCAGCATCAGACCCAGCCAGAATCCCGGTATAGATATGCCGATGAAAGAAAATATAGATGCGGCGTAATCGATCTTCGTATTCTGCTTAACCGCCGCCAGCATGCCCAGGCCGACGCCCAGGATTATGGCAAAAATCGTAG
>JAPLHJ010000054.1 GCA_026389675.1 Chloroflexota bacterium
AATCGTATCCTGGGATGTACCGCGAGAATTTCCCCAAGTTCAAAGACATGGTTGCCATACATTATGCGGGGACGGCCATTTCGTTCACCCAACTTGAGCGCATGTCCAATCAGTTCGCTAATTTCCTGATGAAGCAGGGGCTGAAGAAGGGTGATGTGGTGGGCGTCAACCTCCCCAATGTGCCGGCCTATTACATCTCGGTCCTGGGCACGCTCAAGGCCGGGTGCGTCCTCTCCGGCGTAAGCCCTTTGCTTACGCAGCGCGAACTGGAATATCAATTGAACAACTCGGGTGCCAAGGTCCTGGTGGCAATGGACCTGCTGTGGGGCAATGTCGGGGCAATCATTGCCAAAACAGGCGTCAAGGCGGTGGCCATGGTCGGGATAGCCGATTTCCTGCCGTCCGATAAACCGGCCGCGACCGGCGCCCTACCCTCGGTGCCTGGGATAACCATCAAACATTTCCTGGAGATACTGAAGGAGATGCCGGATACCGACCCGAAGGTGAAGATAAGCCCGGACGACCCGGCCCTGATGCAGTATACGGGCGGAACCACCGGGCCATCCAAAGGCGCCGTGCTGACGCACAAAAATATGGTACATCACATTACACAATTAGTAGTCTGGCTCGACTACAAGATGGGTAAATCCGTGATTTTGTCCGCGTTCCCCCTGTTCCACCAGGCGGGGCTGGGTGTCAGTATGTGGAGCATGGCCTGCGGCCAGACCCAGATAGCAGTAGCCAACCCGCGTGACCTGGCAGGCATAATCCAGATGGCAAAGACCTACAAGCCGACGGCCTTTTGCAACGTACCCACTATATATATAGAGCTGGTGAGGATGCCGGCCTTCAAGGTACTGGATTTCTCGAATGTCCAGTACTTCCTCAGCGGCGCCGCTCCTTTCCCGCCGGAATATATCAAGGATTTCGAGGCAGTTGTGGGAGAGGGGAAGGTCTGTGAAGGGCTGGGGATGACCGAGACCAGCCCGCTTTCTTGTGTGTCGCCATGCTACGGGAAGAAGAAGGCAGGGTCGGTCGGCCTCCCATTCCCGGATGTGCAAATAAAAATAATTGATCCGGTGACCAATGAAATAGTCCCGATAGGAGAGGCGGGCGAACTGGTTGCCAAGGGCCCTCAGGTTTTCCCCCTCGGGTACCACAACATGCCGGAAGAGACGGCCCATACCCTGCGGGACGGTTGGATCTACACCGGTGACATAGCCCGCATGGACGAGGACGGCTACGTATGGGTGGTGGACAGGCTGAAGGACATGGTGAACGTATCGGGGTACAAGGTGTTCACCCGTGAACTCGATGACATTATCTGTGAGCACCCGGCCGTTGCCATGGCTGCTACTATTGGTATACCCGATCCCAAGCGGCCCGGAGCAGAGATGGTGGCTACTGCGGTTGTCCTGAAACCGGGAGTGGAGAAGAGCGAAGCTACCAGGACCAGCATACTCGACTTCATTAAGGAAAAAGAAGCCCCGTATAAGGTTCCCAAGAAAATTGAATTCATGGACCAGCTTCCGCTCAGTGCGGTCGGTAAAATCCTCAAGCGTGAACTGCGCAGCATCATGGTTCCGAAGGCTTGAGACTGTTGGACTATGCCCCTGACGGAAGATCGTTAGCTGAGAATAGCTGGAGCAGTACTATTTTTTCTTCCCGGCCGTGCTTTTTGCCATAATACCATTCAATATGAAACCGGACATGTGTGCGGCTATCTCTTTGGGTGTCATGGCCCCTTTGGGAGAATACCACACCCAGGTATAATTTGAGGCGCCGACCACGGTATAGACGAGTAGCTTGACATCTACATGTTTGAATACGCCCTGTTTGATCCCTTCATCAACGATCTGGCATAACATTTCTTCATAGGTATCCCTGAGCTTGACTATTTCTTTTTTATGCCTGCTGATAACCAGCCAGTCCTGTTGCGGCAGCATCGGTCCGATGCCGGTGATTACCACCTGGGAAACATGATTTTCAATTGCGCGCCTGAATTTGGAATCGGCGGTGTCGTCATCGCCGACTATTTTTTCAAGGCTCTCTATGACCACTTTATATGCGACGCGATGTAAATCAAATATGATTTCTTTTTTACTGGTCCAGTGATGATAGATACTGACCTTGCTTATATGAAGTTTTTCCGCGATCTGGTCCAGCGTTACATTGACATATCCACGTTCACGTATCAGCTCGGCTGCCGTCTCTAAAATCTTCGTCTTGAACTCGCGGCGGCTTTTAATCTTCAGTTTGTATGATTTATCGGCGTCCACTATTAAATCCTTTTACCCGCTTTATTAAATACTTTGCAGTTTTACCGGAATGCCCCGGCCTGCGTTTAACAGAGTACAAATTTTAGGTTAAACCCTTGCTTTTGTCAAAATGGATTGGGGAATTTTACGATTGGCAAAAGGAGTTTTGACATACCTGTTTGGGGTGTGGTATAAATCTTGGCGGCAAATGTACTGCATAGTTTTACCAGACGGTATTTGGCGCTGTGTACGGCGTTAAATTAGTAATCGGGCGCCGATAACGTTGTAAAGGTGATACTTTGGCACGTTGCCGGCAGTCTTTAAATCACCGGTTTGCCACCGGGTATTAATAGGAGGCCTGACCATGGATTTTCAGTTTACCGAACAGCAGGAGATGTTGCGGGCAACGGTAAGGGAGTTCGTGGAGAAGGAATGTCCCAGGCAGTTGGTGCGGAAATGGGATGAAGAGCACGCTTTCCCCATGGAGGTGCTGGAGAAACTCAAGAAGATCGGCGTAATGGGTATTATCACACCCGTCGAATATGAAGGCATGGGCGGAAGCATTATCGACTATACCATTGTTTGCGAGGAACTGGCGAGGTCGACCTGCTGGGGGCTTGCATCATATTTCAACGCTGTAATCATGTACGGAACGGATATGATCTTGCATTGCGGCAACGAGGAGCAAAAAAAATATTTCCTGCCCGGGTTGGCCCGGGGTGAGTTGCTTTTCGCTTATGGCATTACGGAACCCGATTCTGGGTCGGACGCCGCCGCGGCGAAGACTATGGCCGTTGAGAAGGGAGACCATTACATACTTAATGGTTCCAAGATGTTTATTACGCTGGCCGACAAGGCCGACTATACCATCACGCTGGCCAGGACAGACAAGGATGTGGCCAAGCATAAAGGGTTAACCCTTTTTATCGTGGACACCAAAAGCAAGGGTTACAGCGCTAGGCCGCTCAAAAAGATGGGGGGGTTCACAGACACCACCTGCGAAGTCGTGTATGATAACGTGGAAGTCCCCAAAACGCACATCCTGGGCGGCTCCGAAGCAGTCAACCGCGGCTGGCAATTACTGATCAGCACACTGGAAACCGAGCACCTGGAGGTGGCCGCCAATTCGCTGGGATATGCGCAGGCCGCCTTCGACGATTCCCTTCAGTATGCCAAGGAGCGTAACGCCTTCGGCCAGCCCATCGGCAAGTTCCAGGCCATCAGCCATATGCTGGCCGAGATGGCGGTGGACCTGCACTTGGCGCGGCTGTGCGTTTACCAACTGGCCTGGCTGCGCGACTCGAATAAACCGTGCTACAAGGAATCCTGCATGGCCAAGCTGGTGGCTACGGAATGCTGGACCAATATGGCGCACCGGGCCATGCAGATTTTCGGCGGCTACAGCCTGATGTATGAATATGACGTGCAAAGGTACCTGCGCGACTCCTATATCCTGCTCATCGGGGGCGGCACCAGGCAAATACAGAAAAACATGATAGCCAAGTCGCTTGGCCTGTAAATAACATAAAGGAGAGAACGATGGCCCTGAGAACACCCGAACAATATAAAGAGAGTCTGCGCGACGTACATGTACGGGGAGAAGGTAAAGGACGTTACCACTCACCCCGCCCTAAAAGTATGCGTCGATACCATGGCACTGGACTATGAGTGTGCCGAGCTTCCTCAGTTCAAGGACCTTGCCAATGTTTATGATCCCGAACTTAAGCAGGAAATCAGCAGGTATTACTATATACCCAGGAACGGGGAGGACCTGGTCAAGGCCACTGAGCTGATCATAGCTACCTCGACCTATGCCGACGGTTACATTCCCCTGGCCAAGGACATAGGCGCTGACGCGATTAATGCCATACAAATCTTTGCTAATATCACGGGAAACAAGGAATATATCGATCGGGTACACAACTTCCGCCAGTACCTGATGAAGGAGGACGTGGCTATCGTCTCCGCGGTCACCGACGCCAAGGGTGACAGGCTGATGCGCCCCTCCGACCCAAAGCAGGTTCACCCCGATTTTTACCCGCGTGTGGTCGAAAAGAACGCCAAAGGCATCGTGGTGCGGGGCGCCAAGATGCATATCACGGGCTCAGCGTATTCCAATGAAATCTTCGTGATACCCGGCAGGGCCATGACCGAGGCAGATAAAGATTACGCCGTAGCATTTGCGGTTCCCTGCAATGCCAAAGGCTTGAAGCAGATCTGCCGTCCCATAAAATCCGGCATCGGTTCAATGGAGTTCCCTGTGGACCGTCCCTGGAGGATGCATACGGATCAACTCATAATTTTTGATGATGTATTTGTCCCCTGGGAAAGAGTATTTATGTGCGGAGAATGGAAGCAGGCATTTCTCATAGCGCACAATTTCAGTTTGCTGCACAGGCGCACCGGCTGTGCTTACCGTATCCCGATGTCGGAGCTTTTTGTCGGTATGGCTTTTGCCATAGCTGAATATAATGGCGTGACAGAGGTCCCCCATATCCGCGAGAAACTGACCGAAGCCGCCATGTATCTCCAGACGCTGAAATCGCTTATACGCGCATCCTGCCTCGATTTTGTGATGCATGGTGGGATGCCCGTGCCGAACCCTGTGACCACCAATATAGCCAAATACCATTTTGCCGATAAATACCATAGCCTGGTGAAGTTGATCCAGGATATTTCCGGCGGGTCCCTAATTACCAAGCCGACCTATTTGGACTGGCAGAATCCGGAGACGCACGGTTTTATGGATAAATACGTTAGCGGCATGGCCGGCACTGCGGCCGAGGCGCGTCTCCGGATGTTCGACTTGATCCGCAGGCAGCTTGCATCCGAATATGAGGTTATGGTGCTCCACGGCGAAGGATCGCTGATGGCACAGCGAATGATGATACTTGCTGAAGCCAGAGAAGAGCTCAAGCGCTGTAAGAAGATAGCCGACGACATGGCCGGCATTAAGTAGAAAATAAACCGGAGGTGAATAATGGATGTTTCATACCTGTCCTTGGAAGGCAAGGTAGCGCTGATAACCGGCAGTAGCCGCGGTATCGGCAGGTCGGTAGCGCTGCAGTTCGCCGATGCCGGCGCTGACGTTGTCGTCAGCAGCCGCAAGCTCCCGGACCTGGAGAAGGTGGCCGATGAGATCAAGACGAAGGGACGGCGCAGCCTGGCCGTGCCGGCGCACAACGCCAAGATGGAGGACCTTAAAAACCTTATGGCACGGGTCAAGGAAGAGTTCGGCCGCCTGGACATATTAGTCAACAATGCGGTCGCCAATCCCGTGATGGCCGATGTACTGCATATGGAGGAGGCGCCCTTCGACCTGATAATGAGCGCCAATGTAAAGGGCTATTACTTCCTGAGCCAGGCCGCAGCAAAAATGATGGTAGAGCAAAGGACGGGTGGTGCAATCATCAACATCGCCTCGGTAGGGGGCATCTTCGTGACCCCGGGACTGGGCCCCTACTGCATCAGCAAGGCCGCCATCATCATGATGACCAAATGCCTGGCAGTTGAGCTGGGCAGCCACAAGATCCGCGTGAACTGCATCGCCCCGGGTATCATAAAGACCAAGTTCAGCGAGGCCCTCTGGAGCAACGAGAAGCTGATGGCCGATTACCTGAAAAAGATGCCACTGGGTAAGATCGGGCAACCCGATGAGATCGCACGTACAGCGCTTTACCTTGCGACGGAGGCCTCGGGCTTTATGACTGGATCCACGCTGATCATCGACGGCGGCGCCAACCTGTAGCAAGACGGGTCACGGAATATATATATAGGAGGGAACACTTTAATGGTTTCGAAAAACTTCGATGTCGTTGTAGTTGGGTCAGGGGTAGGGGGACTGGCCACCGCGGCCATCCTCGCGTCAAAGGAAGGTAAAAAAGTCCTGGTCCTGGAAAAGGAATCCTTCTACGGCGGGCGCATCCTTAGCTTCTATGGAAAGGACAACAATCTGTGGATAATGGACAAGGAGTATTCCTATAAGGATCTGCAGAGGGCGCTGGCCAGCACCGGCACCTGGATCACACATGATACACCATCTTTCGAGTCCGTTGTCAAGAAGGGTTGGTTCAACCACTGCATCAATGATGGCGGGCATGGCCTGTTCTGGGGCGACCGCGGCCGGATCACCTACCTCTGCAAGTACCTGGGCAAGCCTATTTATATGAAGACCAACAAGGGGTTCGTGGTCATAGACAACAAGGACCAGACCAAATGGCACCAGGTTGAGCACGGCAAGCCCTATGAGTGGATGAGCGCCGGGGGCAAGTCGGCCAGGAAGCTGCTCAGGGAGATGGCAATGCTGACCTTTGATCAGATCGAGCAGATGAAGGGAT
>JAPLHJ010000252.1 GCA_026389675.1 Chloroflexota bacterium
CAGCCCGGCCGAAATCTCCGCCATGATACTGCAGAAGCTGAAATTAGATGCGGAGGCTTTCCTGGGTGATAAAGTCACCGACGCGGTGATCACAGTCCCTGCTTATTTCAATGACAGCCAGAGGCAGGCCACCAAAGATGCCGGCACCATAGCAGGCCTTAATGTTATCCGCATTGTGAATGAACCGACAGCCTCAGCGCTGGCCTATGGCATGGATAAGAAAAAAGAGGAGATGATCGCTGTCTATGACCTGGGTGGTGGTACATTTGACATCTCTATCCTCGAGCTTGGAGATGGCACTTTTCAGGTTAAGTCAACCAATGGCGATACCCATCTGGGCGGTGACGATATCGACCTGAAGGTCATGGACTACCTGATAGACGAGTTAAAAAAAGAGCAGGGCATCGATCTCCGCCAGGATAAGATGGCGTTGCAGAGACTGAAAGATGCCGCTGAGAAAGCCAAGAGGGAACTTTCGACCACCGGTCAGACGGAAATCAATCTTCCTTTCGTCACGGCCGACGCATCCGGCCCCAAACATTTAAATATAACCCTGACCCGTGCCAAGCTCGAGCAACTGGCGGCTGACCTTCTTGAACGCAGTATTGAGCCGTGCAAAAAAGCGCTGTCCGATGCCGGACTGACCGCGGCACAGATTACTGATGTCATTCTCGTGGGGGGGCAGACACGCATGCCCAAGGTACAGGAATTAGTCCGGCAATTCTTCGGCAAGGAGCCGATTAAGGGCATCAACCCGGATGAAGCTGTGGCGCTGGGTGCGGCTATACAGGGCGGTGTGCTCAAGGGAGACGTGAAAGATATTCTCCTGCTCGATGTGACGCCGCTTACGCTGGGCATCGAAACCCTGGGAGGTGTGATGACCCCGTTGATCCCCAGGAATACGACTATCCCGACTTCCAAGAGCCAGGTATTCAGCACAGCCGCCGATAATCAGCCGAGCGTCGAGATACATGTGCTGCAGGGCGAGCGCCCGATGGCCGGGGACAATAAGACACTGGGCAGGTTTATTTTGGATGGTATCCTGCCTGCGCCGCGCGGCGTACCCCAGGTCGAAGTAACCTTTGATCTTGATGCTAACGGTATTCTCAATGTCCGTGCCCAGGATAAAGGCACCGGCAAAGAACAGAAGATAACCATCACCGCTTCCAGCGGCCTTAACAAGGATGAGGTGGAGAAAATGCGCCGTGAGGCCGACGCGCATGCGGCTGAGGATACGCGTAAAAAGGAAGAAGTCGAGACCAAGAATATAGCTGAAGCAACAGTGTATTCTGCTGAAAAGACTATCAGGGAATACGGGGATAAAATCCCTGCCGACCTTAAGAGCGAGGTGGAAGGGAAGATCGCTGCCACACGTTCAGCCCTGCAGGGGACGGATATAAGCTATATAAAGAGTGCCTTGCAGTCTCTCAACGATTCTATGCAGAAAATCGGTTCTGCCGTTTACCAGCATAATACGCCTCCCCCGGGAGGAGGCCCCGGTGAGCCGGGTTCAGAAGGTGGCGGAACTCCTCCACCGCCCAAGGACGAAGGCACGGTGGAAGGCGAATTCCGCGAAGTCTAAGCAGGATAATAAATTGGCTGGAAGAGCGGCGCGCCGAAAGGCCCGCCGCTTTATCGTAGTTTGACACCACGAATTCAAATCACTATCATTTCGTGTAATTTTAAATAAGGAGGGTTTCATTTAATGGCAAGCAAGCATTTCTCTATGAGCAATACGGCCAAAGCTGTCCTGGCGATTATCGCCGGCATTTTACTTATTTTCTGGTTTGATATGGCCAAGTGGATCCTTGGTATTTTCCTTATCGTCTGGGGTATCCTCGCCCTGATCGACCGCTAAGATACACAGATTATTATGCGGATAGAGTGATGTGTTTTACTGTGGCACGAGTGGCTTCAGCTACGATGACTGGATCGGTATTTATTACCCGGCGGGCCTGCCGCGCAAGAACTGGCTGAGCTACTATGCGCAGGAATTCAATGCGCTGGAATTGAACTCAACCTATTACACTCTACCGGGCGTGTCTGCAATGGAATCCCTCGCCAGGAAAACCGGCGGGGGATTTCTTTTTTCAGTGAAGGCCAACCGGGAGATAACCCATAATCGTGAGCATGCTGAGGACGCCTGTAAATCATTTATCCGGGTACTACAACCGCTGATTGTGGCTGAGAAGCTGGGATGTATCCTGGCGCAGTTTCCCTACAGCTTCAATTGTATTAACGCTAATCGCGACTACCTGGCGAGGTTGAGGGATTGGATGGGTGAATTACCACTGGTTATCGAGTTTCGTAATGGGGCCTGGCTAAATCCGGAAACGTTTGATTGGATGAGGCAGAACAACGTGTCATTTTGCTGCGTTGATGAACCGCAGCTTCCCGGGTTGCTTCCGCCCGTAGTTGAAGTGACCGGGCGGAACGGATACATCCGCTTTCACGGACGCAACACTTCTAAGTGGTGGAAGCATGAGCACGCTTGGGAACGGTATGATTATACATACCGGAGTGACGAATTAGCTGAGTGGATGCCCGGGATAAGTCAAATAAGCCGGGAAGCGGAGAATACGTTTATTTTCGCTAATAACCACTGGAGGGGGCAGGCGGTCGATACTATCAGGCAGGTACGGTCCATGCTCGACCAGCTTGTTATGTAATTGTGCCTGAGTTAGAATTAGCGGCTGAGATATGTGGGACACTAATGATGGCAGGCTCTTCATTGTGAAGCATGCGGGCGGAGTTGGTTTATGACGAAAGCACCGCATCATATAGGGAAGTGGTGGAATATCCTGATCTTTCTGGTAATAGTGACCATAGTTATCGCATTGGATCAGGTCAGCAAGCAGTGGATCCGTGATAATATACCGTTGGGCGGTTCGTTGCCTGCGATGGGACGGCTGACCATCGTACATGTGCAGAATACAGGGTCGGCTTTCGGGTTGTTTACCGACCAGGCTTTCCTGCTGAGCATCGCGGCCGCGGCCGGACTGGTGGTAGTGCTGCTGTTTTTTCGCTACCTTAAACAGCTTGGCCTGGCAGGTGGTATAGCCTTGAGCCTTATTTTTGCCGGCGCCCTGGGTAATCTGATAGACCGCTTGAGGCTGGGGCATGTGACCGACTTTATCTATGTGAGGCTTTGGGACAGTTTCTATTGGCCGGCCTTCAACATAGCTGATTCTGCCATTACCACCGGGGCAATTCTGTTGGTAGTAGTTGCGCTAAGCACGTTCGGGAAAAAGCATGAGCCAGGACCGGAAACCGGAAAAAAAGACTATTGAAGTTGAAGCCGATGGTGTGCGGCTGGACAAATACCTGGCAGCATCCTCCATCGGACTGACGCGCTCACACCTGCAAAAGCTTATCGAAGAGGGTTGTATCAGGGTAAACGGACAGATCTCCCGCCCTGCCGCCAAACTCAGGTACCATGACCGTATCGAAATCGTCATTCCTCCCATTGAGCCGGTGCAGGTTGCTGCAGAAGATATCCCTTTTGAAGTTATATACGAAGATATTGACCTGGCCGTGATCAACAAGCCGGCAGGCTTGACCGTATACCCCGCGCCCGGCCATCCTCGCCACACGCTGGTAAATGCGATGCTGAAACGTTTCCCCGACCTGTCAACCTTCGGCGATTCCCCGCGGCCGGGTATAGTGCACAGGCTGGACAAAGATACATCGGGACTGATGGTAATTGCCAGGAATGAAAAGGCAAGGCTTAACCTGGTTGAGCAGTTTAAATCCCGCTCGGTATTAAAAAAGTACCTTGTGCTGGTCAAGGGTAAAATCGTACCTGAGCGGGGCGCCATCGATGCACCTATCGGTAGGGACCCTGCTGACCGCAAACGTATGGCTGTTGTATCCCGGGGACGTCAGGCCAGGACAGACTACAGCGTGAAACAATATATTGGTGGGTATTCACTGTTGGAAGTGCATATTCAGACCGGCAGGACCCACCAGATACGGGTACATCTCTCAGCTATCGGCTACCCGGTTTTGGGTGACCCGGTCTATGGCCTGAAATCCAAGCTTCTGAATCGTCAATTCCTGCATGCTAATTACCTGGAGATACGGCTTCCGGGAAGCGGGCAAACGCGTTCATTCTCCTGTGCATTACCGGATGATTTGAGCAATGTGCTGGCTTCGATGCAAAAACGGTAAACTGGCGCTTTTTGCTATTTAGTCTGCGGATGTGATAAATTTTAGTTAAAAGAGAGGTTTCGGAAATGAGACCGCAAGATAGATTCGGGCAGACAAAAAAAGATCCCACGGCGGGCCAGGGTGACGTCTACAATCAGCTGGCAAATGCCCCTCAACAACAGGGTCCGGAAGATTTCACCACGTTTGAAGTTGATGCCGCGAACAGGCGAAATGAGTTGCTTTTTAACATCACTTCTCAAATTGAGGAGACACGCGGCAAGCTCAAACAGGCGGAACTCCTGGCAGAGCGTTTGAGGCAGAGCCTGAGGGAATACGAGGAGATGTATAAAACCCTCACCAAAGGTAAAGGCAAGGAAAAGTAGGCAACTCTCCCTGGCCTCTGCACATTGAGCGATATCCCTCGAAAATAATGGCGGAACCAAATGGCGTTTCAGCCATCCAGCAGTTGTAATCGGCCTGCCTATAGGAGCCAATGTTGAAAGAGAAACCGAAGGAGTATGCGCTGGAGTACGCCGGGTTTTGGATCAGGTTAGCTGCGGCGCTGATCGATTTCTTATTGTTATTGGCCAGTTTGTACGTATTGTATTGCGTTATATCCCAATCATTTTTCTGGATATTTCCCGGTACTAACAAGGTGATTGATACATTTGGCGATATCGCCAGGGGCGCGCCTGTTTCTGCCGGCATCATCTGGTTGATGGCAAGCATGCTGCTGGTCTTCCTGGCAGGCTGCACGGTCTATTTCGTGGTCTGCTGGGCGACGGCCGGGCAGACGGTCGGCAAACTCAGCATGAGCATCAAGATAATACGTACTGACAGTTCATCGCTCGACCTGCGAAATGCCTTTATACGTTTCCTGGGCGGCCTGCTATGCATGGCTACACTGGGCATCGGTTTTATTTTAATCGCTTTTGACGGGCGTAA
>JAPLHJ010000062.1:0-4528 GCA_026389675.1 Chloroflexota bacterium
TCTTCGCCTGTTCTTTCCGGGGGCATGCCGGGACCTAATAAGATACAGGGCATCGGGGCGGGCTTTGTGCCGGATATCTTGCGGGCCGACCTGCTCGATGAGATTATTAAGGTTTCTGCCGGGGATGCCGGCATTATGGCCAGGCGCCTTGCCAGGGAGGAGGGGATACTTGCTGGTATTTCTTCCGGTGCGGCAGCCTGGGCGGCTTTACAGGTGGCGCTGAGGTCCGAAAACAAGGGCAAATTGATCGTGGTAATCTTGCCCGATACGGGCGAACGATACCTCTCGACCTGGCTGTTCCAGGAGGATAAGTAACTATGCAGCGCGTCTATATGGACTATGCGGCCACCACTCCCATGTTGCCGGAAGTCGCGGCGGCTATGCAGCCGTTCTTCAGCCAGAGATTTGGCAACCCCTCCAGTATCCATTCTATGGGACAGGAGAGCAGGGATGCAGTGGAAGCGGCCCGCGGACAGGTGGCCGGCCTCATCGGCTGTCAGCCGGCCGACGTGGTTTTCACCGGCGGAGGCACCGAAGCGGATAACCATGCCATCAAAGGGGTTTGCCTGGCCGGCAGGGATAGGGGTAACCATATCATCACCACTGCTATCGAGCACCCGGCCGTGATCTACGCCTGTAATTTTATGAAAACACTGGGCTTCGACGTGACCGTGGCGCCGGTGGATAGCAATGGCCTGGTTGACCCCGGCGATATCAAGAAAGCTATAACGGGCAGGACCCTGCTGGTATCGGTGATGCAGGCCAATAACGAGGTTGGCGCCATCCAGCCCATCGCTGAGATAAGCAAAATCACACGGGAAGCTGGTGTTTACTTTCACGTTGACGCCGTGCAGGCCATGGGACATCTGCCCGTCGATGTAGACCAACTGGGTGTTGACCTGCTGTCGGCCTCGGCGCATAAGCTCTACGGGCCTAATGTATATCAGGCCGGGCACACGCATCCTGCCTCTACTGCATGGTGGTGGGCAGGAGGAGGGAAGGCGCGCCGGAACAGAGAACGTCCCGGGCATTGCCGGCTTCGGCAAAGCGGCCGAAATAGCCTCCCGCGATATGGCTGAAGAGGCGGACACCCTCACCGCGTACCGGGATAAACTTATAGAGGGGATACTGGCGCAGGTGGACGACGCCTATTTGAACGGGCACAGGCAGCAGCGGCTACCCAACAACGCCAATTTTAGTTTCGATTTTATCGAGGGCGAATCCATCCTCATGTACCTTGATTCCGAGGGCATCTGCGCTTCGACCGGCTCGGCCTGCAGCTCAGCCAGTTCCGAGCCGTCACATGTGCTGACCTCGCTGGGCATACCTGTTGAGCGCGCCAGGGGTTCTGTGAGGCTTACCCTGGGCAGGTGGACCACAGAGGGCGATGTCGACAAGGTGCTGGAAGCTTTGCCGCGCATAGTCGGCAAGTTGCGCGCCATGTCCCCGCTGGTCAAGGAGAGGTGCGGATGGATAAGTTACCTGTAACCGCGCTTATGCGTTATAATGTTGGCTGGAGGAGGTAGTAAGAGTGAAAGCGGAGAAATTATTGGAGAGTGGTCTGATGCGGAAGGCTGACGCCGACCCGCTGGTTATCAAGTCCTTGCTGGCAGCGGCCGTTGACGGGTTGGAGAACGCCGTACATACCATTGAGAGGGAGCCCATCAGGTGTTTTGCGCAGGCCTATGATGCCGTTTACGATGCCTGCAACGCCTACATGCGCGGGAAGGGTTTCCGCAGCGTAGCGGAGAATGATCATCGCGTGGTACTGGCCTACTGTGGAAGTTCGTTGGGCAGGGAGGAGGCGGATACCATCCGCATGTTCGAGTCAACCGAGAAACGCAGGCACAAAGAGATGTACAGCGGTAAATACTCGATAAGTGTGGCGGAGGCGGCCGAACTGGTCGCCCGGGCACGCAAGCTTATAGGAAAAATTAAGGATTCTAACCTGGCCGGCCGGGCTTGATAGATTCAGATGTCATTGCAATGACGAGATTAAATAAAGGCTCGCAATGACAAATACATAAATGTCGTAAAGGAATGTGGCCATATCCTCATGGAAGTGACTTATGATGCCTGATATCAAGACACTGATGCTGCTATATATCATCGTCAACGTTATAAGCGCCGGCGCTGTGGCGATAATATGGAGTCAAAACCGGGGACGCTTTGCCGGCATAATCTTCTGGCTGGTAGATATGATTTTGCAGGTAGTTGGGTCAACATTAATTGTTATGCGTGGAGTTGTGCCCGATATCGTATCCATGACGCTTTCCAACACCTTGGTTATGGCGGGCATAGTGATTATTTTAATCGGGTTCGAGCGCTTTACCGGGAAGAAAGGCCTGCAAATACATAATTACTTCCTGCTGGCTGTTTTTATTGCCGTCAGTACTTATTTCGTCGTGGTACACCCGGATTTGAGAGTACGGGAAATTGCTCTGTCGGCGACGACAATGATCTTTACCTTCCAGTGTTGCTGGCTGCTGCTGCGCAGGGTCGACTCAGGTATGCGCCAGGTGACAAATCTCACAGGCATAGTATTCGCGTGTTACGCCGCATTCAGCTTAGCCAGGATCATCCTGACCGTTATTATCCCGGAGCAGAGCAGCGATTTCTTCAAGGCGGGCTTAGTCGATGCTCTGGCCATCACTGTGTATATCGTGCTCAGCGTCTGCCTCGCTATTAGCCTGGTTTTAATGGTGAACCGGCGTTTGCTGGCTGACGTTAGAGCCCAGGAGGAGAAATACCGGAATATACTGGAGAATATGCAGGACTCCTATATTGAAGTGGACTTGGCCGGCAATTTTACCTTCGTAAATGAGGCTGCCTGCCGCAACCTTGGCTACTCCATGGACGAATTGATCGGGCGGAGTTTCAGTATTATCGCACCAGATCAGGAGGAGACAAATGCTATATTTAATGCCTATAGCGACGTATATAAAACTGGGGAACCGCACACGGGCTTTGCCTTTAAGATCATACGCAAAGATGGCTCTACCGGGTATGCTGAGACCTCGATTTCCCTTATAAAGACCGAGCAGGGCAGGTCAATCGGATTCCGCAGTGTGGGGCGCGACGTTACCGAGCGTAAACAGATGGAGCAAAAATTATTGGAGATGGCCACGCACGACGCCCTGACCGGACTGCCCAACCGGACTTTGCTCTACGACCGTTGCAGTGTCGCGCTGGCCAATGTACAGCGCTATAACAAGAAGTTAGCTATCATGACACTTGACCTTGATTTATTCAAGAACATAAACGACACGCTGGGCCATGATATCGGGGACAGACTGTTGATGGCCGCTGCCGGACGGCTGACCGGCGCCCTGCGTAAAAGCGATACGGTCGCCCGCATGGGCGGGGACGAGTTTGTGCTGCTGTTGGGAGAAGTTGATGACAAACTTGATGCTGTCAATGTCGCGGATAAGATACTGGGGGATTTCCGGCAGCCCTTTTTAATCGACGGGCACAGCCTCAATGTTACCGTCAGCATAGGTATTGCAATCTATCCGGATAATGGTGACGATATTGAAGACCTGCTCAAGAACTCAGACAGGTTACTTTATAACGCCAAGCAAAACGGCCGCGACAGGTTTGCTATTTAATCACTGGCAACATCGGATTTTCTCATTGGCAGCCGGGATTTAAAGTGATATAATCGGCGCTTGGGACTTTTTCCCGGGACAGCGAAAACATAAATTAGTAAGTTTCAAAGCAGCAAAAATTATGGAAGGTGACTTAGCCCGGCATGAATTTTCTTTCGAGGCTTTTCTACAGCTATCGCAGGATCGCCAAGGCAGTCAAGCTGTTCATCCTGATTGCCGGTCCGGGCATCATCGTAATGGTTGCCGACAACGATGCCGGCGGTATTACCACATACGCGGTCACCGGAGCTAAGTACGGCTATAACCTGATCTGGTTCCTAATTTTACTCTTGCCTGTAGCATATATCATCCAGGAGATGACTGTCCGCCTGGGAGCTGTGACCAAGCGCGGGCACGCCGAGGCTATTTTCGATGCGTACGGGTCATTCTGGGGCTGGTTTTCGCTCATCGACCTTGGACTCGTGGACTTCCTCACGCTGATCACCGAATTCATCGGTATGACTGCCGCCCTGAGCATTTTCCATGTACCTCCCATCGTAACCATAATCGGTGTCACCATACTGATGGGATTCATGGTGCTGCAGGGGCGCTACTGGACGTGGGAAAAGCTGGCCATGGTATTCTGTGCGCTGAACCTCATCTACATCCCCGCTGCCTTTATGCTTAACCCTCCTGTTTCTGAAATCCTCAGCAATGGCCTGATACCGAATATCCCCGGCGGGTTCAATAATGAGTTTTTCTTCCTGCTGATGGCCAATATAGGTACAACCATTGCTCCCTGGATGATATTCTTCCAGCAGAGCTCGGTGGTCGATAAGGGCCTGCAGGAAAAGGACATTCCCTGGAGCAAGCTCGACACACTTGTCGGCGCCTTCGCCACTGTGCTGGTAGCTATTTTTATAGTCATTGTTACAGGCACG
>JAPLHJ010000062.1:4554-5206 GCA_026389675.1 Chloroflexota bacterium
ACGGGCACGGTATTGAGAGGCGTAAATATAGAAAGCGCAGCGCAGGCCTCTGAGATGATGATGGGCATAAATAAGTATGTGGGCGCTTTCCTTGCCATCGGACTTTTTGATGCCGGGCTGCTGGGTGCTATCTGTATATCACTGGCAAGCTCCTGGGCCTTCGGCGAAGTTTTCGGATGGGCACACTCGCTTAACTCCAAGGTGAAAGAGGCGCCCTGGTTCTATGTCTTCTACTTCATAACCTTACTGGGTGCGGGCGCCGTAGTCATGATACCCGGGGCGCCTCTCGTGCTCATCACGCTGTTCGTCCAGGTTATAGCGGTGACCCTCCTGCCGGCTGCCCTGGTATTTCTCATACTCCTGCTCAATGACCGTAACCTGATGGGCAAATACACGAATACGTCCTGGCAGAACTTCTGGTCATTCACGATCGTGATCCTGATCATAATACTGTCCACATTATATGCGATCAGCGCGCTTTTCCCGGAGCTCTTCAAATAAATGAGGCTGATGAAAGTACAGATATGTTTATTAAGCGGATAAAATCGATGCTGGCCTGGCTGAGCAAATTCTTCGCCAGGAGATTTGAAAAGATTACCGAGATAAACAGGAAATACCGGACGCCGCGTATTGCCATGACCCCCCTGACGCG
>JAPLHJ010000141.1 GCA_026389675.1 Chloroflexota bacterium
ATCTTGACCGATATGTCCTCGCCATGTGTGAAAGACTCTTTCCTGTAGGCTGAAACCAGGGCTGATTCCAGCGCAGTCAGGATGATCTCCTTGGGCAGGTTTTTCTCTGCCGCAAGTTGCACGAGGGCATTCATGAACTCACTCTTTGCCATTATGGTCGGTCTCCCTCACTATGCATTTAAATTCCAATAAAAAAGTGGGTACAAGGACCCACTTTTTGGACAAGTATTGAATTCAAGAATTATGTTATCACATCTTAACCGAAAATGCAAATAGGAGCATACGACTTACTAAATCAAGCATTTACCCGCGAGGGCGGATCCGGGCTTCGAGAAAACGCAGAGGGGCCGCTTTGAGCTTTTCCAGAGACTTTTGCAGGGAGCGGTGCCGGATAGCATCAAGTATCACCATGCTATGCCAATCGAAGGTTATATCAGGTGACATCAGCAGGGATTCATGTATGCCATGTTTTACGATTATATTGAAAATGTGCTCGACCTGTTTATCATCCAGTCCCTGATAAAACCTGTGTGCCCAGTAGTCAATGCTGAGTTCCCTTTTCAATAGTTTATGCCAGCGTTTCTGATAGAGCGATAGCCTATCTGACGATAATTCGCCGCTTTTCAGACATTCGTCCAATATCAGCACTGCCTGTTGGGCACAGAGTATACCGAAATAAATGCCTCCGCCCGAAGTTGGCTTAACCTGCCCTGCGGCATCACCGATAACCAGCAGACGGTCCGAGTATGTCCTCGATAGTGGCTTCAATGGGATACTGCCATAGTGTATGTCAGATGTAATCGAAGTAATCCTATTCTGTTTGAGCAACCGGTCCAATAATGCTGTTAGGTAGGGCCCGGGATTACCCCGGCAGAGCAGACCGGCCTTGCCCTGTTTTCCGCCGGCAGGAACCAGCCAGGCGAAAAAGCCGGGTGCAGTCTTTATGCCTGAATAAATCTCCACTTCGGTGACATCAGTGCATTCCACCTGCGCCTGGGCGCCATGAGCAAATTCACGAATCCGGCCGAGACCCGCAGACTGTGCCAGGCTGCCGGCGGCGCCGGAGGCGATGATGACGCACCTGGCCTTGAATACGGACGTTTCAGACTGAACGGCGGTAGCCTCTATCGTCACATGCCGGTTTTCGCGGCGGATGGCGGTAACCGGAGTCGAAAAATGAAATTCCGCCCCTTTTTGCTGAGCTTTACGGGCCATCAGGCGATCAAGCCCGGGACGGTCCAGGATATAAGCTTGAGCGTCTTTACGTTCTATCCGCAGGTATTTTCCCGACGGCCCAAAAATGAGGGCAGACCGTGCTTGATTCTGGATAAGGCCGTGATCGATCGAAAGCGTCTCCAGGCATTCACGGCTGATGATGCCGGTGCAACTCGTTTTCAGGCCGGGCTGCTGCTGTTTTTCCAGGACGCAAACATGGTATCCCAACCGGGCAAGTTCGCCCGCTGCGTAGCTGCCGGTTACTCCAGCGCCTATGATAATAACGTCGTACATACTGAACCTTGACAAGATTAACGAAACCGGTAATCAATAGAACTTTCAGATACTGCCGAACCGCCTTTGTCTTTTGCTGAAAACGGAGAGAGCTTTTTCCAGTTCCTCACGGCCAAAGTCCGGCCACAGCACCGGGGTAAAATAGAGTTCAGCGTAGGCCGCCTGCCAGATTAGGAAGTTGCTCAGGCGCATTTCTCCGCCGGTGCGGATGAGAAGGTCGGGATCCGGCATGCCGGCCGTATAAAGATGCCCGGAAACGAGCATTTCATCTATTTTGTCCGCCTTGATTTTGCTTGTTACAATTGTCCTGATGGCGTCAGCTATCTCGCTTCTGCCCCCATAGTTAAATGCGACATTGACGGTCAACCCGGTATTTTTATCGGTCAAATCTATGGCTGCCCTGGCCTTTTTCTGTATTTCAGGAGGAAGCCTGTCCATCCTGCCGAGGTGCCTGATGCGGATATTCTGTCCGTGCGCTATTTGAATCGCCTTGTCGAGGTTTTCAGACAGGAGCCTGAAAATGCCGTTAACCTCCGATTTTGGGCGGCTCCAGTTCTCAGTTGAAAAAGCGTACAGGGTAAGGTAAGGGATATTATAGGTAGCAAACATTTCCACGAAGTCGCGGGCCCGTAGTGCGCCCTGCTTATGGCCATAAAGGCGCGGCTTGCCGCGTTTTTTAGCCCACCTGCCGTTGCCGTCCATGACAATAGCCACATGCCGGGGCAGATTTATTTTCTTTGAATCAACCATTATTTGGCGGTGTATCCTTCAGTCCCTGCTGCATTGCATCATTCAGTCCGACGGTATTCTTAACCAGGTGGTTAGCGGGCGCGCCAAGGGCTGCCGTATTGGGCTCAAGGTCATCAGCCAGGCATACATGGGAGCCGACGATGGAGTTGGGTCCCACGCGCCGTCCCGGCAGTATGCCAGAGTTTATGCCTGTCTTGCAGTTGTTGCCGATAATAGCCCCGAAATGGTCCCTTTCCGTTCCCATGTTTTGTCCGCCGTACTTTACGGATATCTCCTTCTCATCGAAGCGGAAGTTAGCCGTTACGCTGCCTGCCCCGAAGGAGCAGTTATTGCCGACAATTGAGTCGCCGATATAACTGGAGTGGAACCAGCAGCCGCTACCTATGTAAGAGCCTTTAA
>JAPLHJ010000237.1 GCA_026389675.1 Chloroflexota bacterium
CAAGTCCGCTCAATTTCCGCTGCACGTCTGGTTGCCGGATGCTATGGAAGGCCCTACCCCGGTCAGCGCCCTGATACATGCGGCTACCATGGTCGCCGCGGGTGTGTTCCTGGTGGCAAGATTTTACCCGCTTTTCTCGCACTCTACCGAGGCCATGACCGTGGTGGCCGTAATTGGAGCTTTCACCGCTATATTCGCCGCCAGTATAGGACTGGTGATGAACGATATAAAAAGGGTATTGGCCTATTCCACGATCAGCCAGTTAGGCTTTATGATGCTGGGCCTGGGGGTGGGCAGCGTGGCCATCGGTATATTCCATCTTTTTACACACGCGTTTTTCAAGGCCCTGCTGTTCCTCGGGTCGGGCAGCGTCAACCACGGGACCGGGACCTTTGATATGCGGCTGATGGGCGGGTTGAGAAAAGCCATGCCCTGGACATATATTACTTTTGTGATCGGCGCGTTGAGCCTGGCAGGTATCTGGCCGCTGGCCGGGTTCTGGAGCAAGGATGAGATCCTGGTATCGGCATTCACCAATAACCCGGTTTTATTCGGCCTGGCTATTATCACGGTGTTTATGACCGCGTTCTATATGTTCCGTGCCATATTCATGACCTTTCACGGGGAATACAGGGGTGGTGCCGAGCCTGAACATGGTGCACACGGGGATTCTCATTCACACGGGCCCCATGAATCGCCCGCCGTGATGGTGGTCCCGCTGGTTATATTAGCGGTACTGGCGGTATGTATCGGCTGGATCAATGTGACGGGCTTTTTCAGCCAGTTAATGGGATCCGGCGAAGCTGAAGCGGTTTCATTTGCGCAGGGCTTCTTCGGTGTATTGACCCATCCGCTGCCTTTGATTTCCCTGATAGTGGCCCTGCTCGGCATATTCCTGGCCTATGCCATGTATTGTGTCAATTGGATTTCACCGGCCAAGATCGGGAAAGCCTTTAAACCTGTTTACACACTGCTGTACCGGAAATACTTTATGGACGAGTTATACGAGAACGTCATTGTTAAAACTATCTTGTACAACGGTATTTTCAAGTGGATGGCCATGTTCGACTCCAGTGTGGTCGACGGCACTGTGAACGGTGCCGCGCAGGGCACGGCCCTGGCAGGAGGCGCCCTGCGGAAATTGCAGACAGGTCAGACACAGTTATATGTGATCACTATTGCGATCGGCGCGTTTGCCATTGCAATCTGTGTATATTTGTTCAGCTGAGGTAAAGGGCTTTGAATCTGAATTTGTTGAGCTGGATCATATTCTTGCCGGTCATCGGTATAGTTATCATTGCCCTGTTGCCCAAACCGGGCCAGAAGACGGTAAAATGGATAGCCCTGTCGGCTACCCTCGCCTCTTTCCTGATATCCATCGCTGTGTTCCTGATGTTCAACAGGTCTGAAGCAGCCATCGGGCAGATGCAGTTTGAAGAGAAGTTACTGTGGATCCCTGCTATCAATTCATACTACCATCTGGGTGTCGACGGTTTAAGCCTGCCCCTGGTCATATTGATGACCTTCCTCGGTGTGATATCGGTGCTGGTTTCCTGGAAGGTACAACTGCGGCCGAAGCAGTTTTTTATCTGGATTTTGATGCTGGAAAGCAGCATCCTGGGCGTATTTTGTTCACTGGACCTCATCCTGTTTTTCCTCTTCTGGGAGCTGGAATTAATACCCATGTTTTTCCTGATCTCGATTTGGGGAAGCGGAAGAAAGGAATACGCGGCATACAAATATTTGATTTATACCCTGGTTGGCAGCGCGTTTATGCTGGCCGGCATACTTAGCGTTTATTTCATCACCCATACTTTTGATATCACGGCACTGCGCGGCATCCAGATCGGCACTTCTTTCATACCGCTTACCGTCCTGTTTTTCCTACTGATGGTGGGCTTTGCCATAAAACTGCCGGTTTTTCCGCTGCACACCTGGCTGCCTGATGCCCACACTAATGCCCCCACTGCGGCCAGTGTTATCCTGGCAGGTGCGCTGCTCAAGATGGGTGGTTACGGCATGATACGTTTATGTGTAAGCATGTTGCCTCAGGTAGCCGTGCAGTATGCCCCGGTCATGTGCACACTGGCTGTTATCGGGGTTATCTATGGCGCGGCTGTAACACTCAGGCAAACAGACCTGAAGCGTCTGATTGCCTATAGCAGTGTCAGCCATATGGGCTACGTGCTGCTGGGTATCTTTGCTCTTAACCAGGTCAGCCTCACCGGCGCCAGCCTTCAGATGTTCAGCCACGGTGTCATAACCGGGTTGCTTTTCGCCATGGTCGGGCTGGTTTATGACAAGACTCATACCAGGGATCTCAATAACCTGAGCGGTCTGGCCCGCCAGATGCCTATAATTGTGGTGGTCTTCAGCATCGCCGGCCTGGCTTCACTCGGTTTGCCCGGCACAGCAGGATTTGTGGCCGAATTCATCACCTTTGCCGGCAGTTTTACCAGTGTAGCCGTAGCCGGGATGAAGATTTTCACGTTGATTGCAGTTATCGGAATCGTGGTTACTTCGGGCTATATCCTCTGGATGCTGCAGAGGGTATTCTATGGCTATCCTTTGGATAAATATAACGGTGTGAAAGATGCCGATGCCGTCGAGATGATCAGCACCTTCTCTGTAGTGGCTGTGATAATGCTGGTTGGTATTTATCCGGCGATTTTAACCAATGTTATCTACATGGGAATTGAACCGATTGCCAAGCTCATCGGGATGTAAATGAATTAGTTTTCTGGACGGTTTAGATACATGATGGATCAAATTCGATATATTGCGCCGGAGATCAGCCTTCTGTGCTTTGCCCTTATCGTCATTGTGCTTGATTTATTTATCAAGCCGAAGAAGGTATTGCCGGTAATCGCGGTTGCCGGTTCGTTTGTGGCTTTGTTAGCCGTCCTAATGTTATGGGGCGGTCCGGGCACTGACGTTTTCAACAAAATGTTGGCGGTTGACCAGTTTGGCCTTTTCTTTAAAGCGCTTATCCTTGTTTCTTTAGTCCTGGTAATCCTTGCGTCGAACCGCTATGTTTTGAAATTTGAGAGGTTCCAGGGCGAATTCTATGCGCTGTTAATGCTGTCCGCAATCGGGCTTATGCTATTGGTGTCGGCCATCAACCTGATCACTATATATGTTGCCCTGGAACTGAGCAGTATCTCCTTATATGTGCTGGTGAGTTTTCTTAAGGATAAACAGTCAAGTGAAGCAGGTTTAAAATACCTCATCCTGGGCGCTGTTGCCTCCGCGATACTGCTTTATGGCATGGCATTGATATTCGGGACGACTGGCTATACGTGCCTAACCTGTATTGCCGATTACGTAAAGGGAATGCCCGCGGCCAGCCTGGGCGGCTCCCCGGTCCTGCTGATCGGGTTGGTACTGTTGATCAGCGGTTTCGGTTTCAAGATCGCCAGCGTACCTTTCCAGATGTGGGTGCCGGATGTTTACGAAGGAGCGCCCACGCCCATAACCGCCTATCTCTCGGTTGCCAGCAAGGCGGCGGGGTTTGCCGTGATTGCCCTGATATTGTTAACGGCATTCGGGATGCCGGTCTGGCTGCATAATGACTGGGCAATGATAATCGCTGTCCTCGCTGC
>JAPLHJ010000143.1 GCA_026389675.1 Chloroflexota bacterium
AGGACGAATTCATCTACCACGAGTCGCTGGTGCACCCGGCTATGCTGGCTCATCCAAATCCCCGGAATGTATTCATAGCAGGCGGCGGCGAAGGAGCTACCCTGCGCGATGTCCTGATGCATAAGACGGTTAAAAAGACGGTAATGGTGGATATCGACGAGCAAGTCGTGAAGCTTTGCAACAAATATCTGCCGACGTTTCACCGGGGGGCGTTTGAGGACAAAAGGGCGGAGGTGCGCTACGAGGACGCCAGGAAATATATCGCGGGAACAAAGGACCGCTTCGATGTTGCGCTCATCGATCTTGCCGACCCTGTAGAGGATGGACCTGCGCGCATGCTTTATACCAGGGAGTTCTACCAGTTGGTAAAAGACAGGCTATTGCCCGGGGGAATTATGGTCGTGCAGTCGGGCCAGTCGGGCTACATAAACGTACATAATTTCTGCGCCATTAACGGCACGCTCAGGAGCATTTTCACTACAGTCCGGCCCTACCAGGTGTATGTGCCTTCGTTTGTTGACCTCTGGGGCTTTCATACTGCTTCCGATACTATCGACCCCGTACGCCTGAAACCGGGGGAGATAAACAAGAGAATAAAAGCAAGGATATCGGGTACCCTGCGGTCATACGACGGCATAGCTCACAGGGGGCTTTTTTCCCTGACGGCAACACTGAGACGCAAGTTGCGCAAAGGAAGAAAGGTAATTACTGACGAATCGCCGATCTCTGTTTACTGAATGTTTTCCAGCGCCTTTGAGCGGACTATCTCCATCACTGTGAATCTGTATTCGCCACTTATGACGCTGCTGCTGGCAGAAAAGCCGCATTTTTCGAAGCATCTCTGCGCGCGGATATTCCAGTCCAGTGTCCTGAGAAACAACCTTTCTAAATCAGACGTTGTGAAAATATCGTGCAACAATGTATTAACGGCGTCGGTACCATAACCCCGGCCCCAGAAATCTTTCTCACCTATCAATACGCCAAGTTCAGCCGTATTACCGGGGAAATCAAAGTTAAAAAGGCTGCATTCGCCGATATGTTGCTCGTCGAGCGTATCAATGGCCAGAGTGAATGTCAGGTCGGGGCATTCAAGCTCAACGCAATAGCGGTCTGAAAACTCCTTGAAGGCCAGGCTGGTGGGGATAGAGGCGTCAAGGCTGCAGAGCTCTTCATCGCGGCGCCACCTGTATTGATCAGTGGCATCTTCAAACCGGCGTGGCCTGAGCCTGACCTTGCTGCCCGTCAGTATCAATTCCCTGTTCAGAAATTGGAAGATAGTGGATCTTCGCAAGTCTCAAGCTCGGTTAACGCGGATTTTGCGGCATCTTTTATACGCGTATCGTGTGATTTGCTCAAACGTTGCAGGGCCTGCCTGGCCTCCCGGCCGCCGATTTTGCCCAGTGCCATTATCGAAGCCTCCTGTACTTCATGGTCATGGTCGTCCAGCAATATGAGCAGGCCGGGCACCGCTTCCTCCTCCCCGACCTCTCCACTGGCCCTGGCCGCCTCAAACCTGATCTCAGCATCGCTGCTTTGCATCTCGTCTATAAGGAAATCTAACCAGCGGGACTGGCAATTGCGCCCCATGGCGAAAAGGGCGCTGGCTTTTACCCCGGGTTCATTGCTGTAATAATAATCCTCGATATAACTATCCACCGGTTCCTGCTGGAACGGGGCAATAGATTCAAGCGCGCGCCTGCGGACGGAGACCGGCTCGCTGCTATTCTCAAGCACCCCGAGCAGCACGTCGAAAATGTCCTTGCCCACGGCTTCAGGCAAATCTCCCCATTCAGCAAGCAGGGCGAATTTGCCTGCTGTGCGTGCCGCAGCCTCACGGACTTCAGCGGATTCATCGGTCTTTAAGGTATGCAGGATAGGTCTGACTACATTGTATTTGTCTTCAAGCCCCAGGCCTTCCAGCGCCCTGATGCGTATGCCGGGTTCGGGATCATCGAGGAAAGCCTTGAAAAGGCGGGTGAAATCCAGGGTAACGTCATCCTCCCCCAGGCTGACTAACTTTCCGGCTACCTCTACCCGCCTTTTTATCTCAGCGTTATTCCAGGCTTTCCTGAATTGAGACAGGTCGTCATCATTAAGGTCGGATAACCTGGCCAGGTCAGCATTATATATTTCGCTATCAGAATAAAGTGATTTTGCGATAATTTCGCTTAAAGGGCGCTGCCGGGCATCCATTTAGTCCTCCTCTTCCTCATCCTCCCCCTCTTCCTCATATTCCTCATCGTCTTCGGGCGGAGGCCATACGGGGCGGGTGTACCGGTCGATAAATTCGCCCATAGCCTGGGCCGCCAGCCTTTTCATTTGCTGGTCCGAGTCCTCGGCAATCTTGGCCAGTTCCGCAAGGTCAATTTCCACATCAAGTACCTTCAGCAGAACTTTCAGCACCGCCAGCGATGCCTTGGGATTGGGGATCCTCGTGGTATACGAAGGCACCTCTCCGAGCAGGCAGATGCCCTCTACGCCGCGTTCCCTGGCCACCCCCAGCAGAAGACCGTTCAGGCCGGCGATCTGCAGCCGGCCACGCAGCACGACATCGAATTTCCTAAGAAAATCGAGTAACGCGGTATCAGTCGCTACACCCCAAACCTTGGGTTGCTCGGTATGGTGGATTTTAGCAATCGCGGCGGCGAACGTGTAAACACGCTGCACCTTGAATTTCTTAGCGATATCAAGGATGAAATTGGCCAGGTCATAGCCCTTGAAAGAGGGCTGCTCGTCGCTGATGAAAAAAAGGATATCCTTTTTTCCGGCCGGATTGTGCCAGTAGTAAAACTTACCTTCGGGAAATTGGGGCGCTTCCACGATGTTGTCTTTGACCATGACGCCGATAGGATCGAAAAAAGTGAATGGCTCGATCTCGCCGATCTCTTCGGCCTCAAGTTTCTCCCTCAGATAGCGTGTTACGATCAGGGAGAGGTTACCAATGCCGGGCCAGGCTGCAACCAGGTCGCAAGCCTTGGATCGCGGCTCTTTGCGGAAACTGACCATTTTTTTGATATTCATTATTTTGCGCTAACCGAGATAGACGGGCAATAAATACTTGGTGTGTTGACGTAGCCTCCTATCCAGCGGGAATCGCTGCCGATGGCTGCCACTTCTTTGAGCAACTGGTAAACATTGCCGGAAACCATGGTGTCTTTTACCCTGCCTGTTACTGAACCGTTCTCAATCTTATAACCGAGCAGGACGTTGCCGCTGAAGTCCCCGTTCAAGATATTACCCTGCTCGGCGCCCATCAATTGCTCGATAACGATGCCTTCCTTAATATCCTTTATCATATCCGTTAAAGAAGTGCCCCCGCCCTCGATCACCAGCGCATGTATCGCGGGTGAAGGCATGCCCCCGTTACGGACGCCGTTGCCCGTGCTCGAACCGCCGGCCAGCGAGGCGGTGTGGAGATCGTAATAAAATTGCACAACCTTACCCCGGTATATGAGCGTATTTCTTCTTGTTTGCACACCCTCGTCGTCGAATGGACCGCTGCCCGGTTGATATGGGATAGTGGGGTCGTCACTCAGCGAGAATTTATTGTCGAACATGGATGAACCCTTCTTATCTTTTAAAGGGGAAGCCCCGTCCAGCACAGTCTTGCCGTTGAAAGCCGATATCAGCGGCGACAAAAGTGCCCCGGCCACTCCATAAGGTGTAAAAATAACGGGGAAGGTGCCCGAGCGCAGGGCAGCATTTTCCCTGGCCAATTCAAGCTGCCGTATGATCTCCCCGCTGATTGCTTCGTGGTCCGAGAGCACGCGGCAGGAGCTCTGTATATCTCCAACATAAAGGATATCGCCGTCCCTGACCAGCATCCCGTCCATGCTGATGCTGAAATTGGTCCGTCTGTAGGAGGCACGTCCTCCCTCGCTGCTGGCTATCTCGAAGGTGGCTGTGCCGCGGGACACGCTGCCTTCGCAGAGTATCCCCGCTGTGTTAGCGCATACCGCGTCAATGACGGCAGACCCCAGGCCGATCATGTCGTCGATTGTTACATTTTC
>JAPLHJ010000111.1 GCA_026389675.1 Chloroflexota bacterium
CTCGGCTTTGGGCAGCGTGCCCTCCACGATGGCGACAGACTCGACTGCCCCGTCCACCAGTCTGTAGAAAACAGCCCTGGTCTTTCCATCCGGGCACTTGGTGTTGATGGTCAACATCGAGGAAGTGATGTGTTTCATCTTCTCAGGTGTGAGAGTTTTCTTGCACCTCTTCATAACTTCGTCCGCCCATTCCTTGCTCAGGTACTTGATTTTCTTCTCCGGCATTTTTTACACTCCTTTAAATAATTATTGTTGCTTGAGGAAATCGATAAGCAGGCTGTTGACCTTATCCGGCGCTTCAACCTGCGGGTCGTGTCCTATACCATCAAGCTGCTTGAAATCCAGGTTGGGCATTGCTTTCCTAATTTCTTGCACCATCGAAGGCGTAACATCTTCGTCCAGTGTGCCCCAGATCAGCATGATGAGCCTGTTTTGTTGGCCGACGGTCAAATAATCGGTACGGTAATCTTTGATGGCATCTCCACGGATCATTGAGAGTGTGGCCCGCTCGAATCCCTTGTAGTGAGTCTGATCTCTGAAGAGGTTGTCGTACTCGGCTGCCTTGGGTGATTTCTTCATCAAGTCGGCGGCGCGATCGGCGAGGATTTTGGTAGTAACCAGGCGCATGAGTAATTCACCCATCACCGGTGGTCCAAGGAGTTTCATGAGAGAGTCGTATTTTGCCGAACTCGTTATCACGGGGTCGACTAGGACCAGTTTGTTCACACGGTCGGGGAAATTCGCAGTGAAATCTACTGCTATTCCTCCACCAACCGAGAGTCCTACCAAATCGACGGACTTTTGGATTTTGAGGCCGTCCAGCAGGTTGATAAGCTGCTTGCGGAAAAAGGCCTGGCTGTAATTGGCTTCAGGCCTGTCAGAGTAGCCTTTGCCATACATATCGTAGCGCAGAATGCGGAATCCGGCTTGAGTAAGTGGTTCAACCTGGGCGTCCCAGACGTACATGGGTATACTGAAGCCATGAATCAGCACAACCACCTGTCCCGTTTCAGGTCCTATTAGTTCATAATGAGTCACGCCGTCAGATAGCCTGACATAGGATCCGCCCTGCTGAGCACGTGCGGCATCGTCGAGGTCTTTCTTCTCAATATCGGCCGATGCATATAACGAGAGAGGGGTGATGATAACTATCAGGATGACAACCGCAATGATTAGCACATTCCGCCAGCCATGTTGCTTGTTCCCGCCAGACATATGTGCACCTCCCAAATTGCGTTTGCGCTAAGTTTATAGTTACTTCAACGAGTCGTCAAGAAGCAGCGCTTTTAATTAGCCGGTGACCTCAGACGAAAATCAGTGTATTGATAAAGCCGGGCCAGAGCGCGTATAGCCCGCTCGGGCGCCGGGAAAGCTAATACGCGGCCTTCATTTTGCAACTCCTTGACAAGCTCAAAACTATAGGGGCCGGTCAGGGCGGCCACTAAAGGCCGGTCAGGATATTTAACTGCCAGGCTGTCAAGCAGGCCTTTGATCTCCCTGCCCATCGACGGGGTGGGGATTATCTGTATAAACAACAAACCGCCGAATTCAGGGTCCGATAGCAGGATTTCCAGGATATCGCTTAAGGCACGGGTCATGGAGTTTGACCCCATGACAATCGGCCAGAAATCCACCGGGTTGCC